>CAYFWA010000080.1:11191-14579 GCA_964346625.1 uncultured Myxococcales bacterium | reverse complement strand
GCCGGGCGCCTCGGCGCCCTGAACTGGACACCTTATTCGTGACCGGGGCCTCAGCCCACGGCGTCGTGGCCGATACGCAAAGCCCGCTTGTTGAGCTCCCACCAGGTGGACCGCAGCTTGCTCTCGATGGCCGCGTCCACCTGCTCCAGGGTCAGGATCCCCGTGGCCCCCAAAAACGCCCCCATCATGACGAAGTTGGCGCCCTGCCGGTTGCCCAGGGCGTCGAGCGCGAGCCCGGTGGCGTCGATCTCGAGCTGCCGCGCGTCGGGCCCGAGGTCCTGGGGGGTGACCACGAAGGAGTCCACGATCACCAGCGGCGGCCGGGGCTCGGCCGCCGTGTAGACATCATAGGCCTCCTGGGACACGAGCACCAGCACATCCGGCTGCTCCACGTGGGGGAAGTCGATGGGCTCGCGCGACAGCACCACGTCGCTCTTGGATGCGCCGCCGCGGGCCTGGGCGCCGTAGCTGGTGGAGCCGGCGGCGTGCCAGTCCGCCAGGGCTCCGGCCAGGGCGATGGTGTCGCCCAGCATCACCACGCCCTGCCCGCCCATGCCGCCGAACCGTAGCTGCCAGCGGGTCTGCGTTTGCGGGTCACTCATGGTGCGACTCCCGAGGGCTTGGCCACGGCGCCGGTATCCGCGGCGTCGGCGTCGCGCCACTCCCCCACCACGATGTGCCGCAGTCGATCGGCGCGGGGCAGCTTCGCCGCCTGCTCGGGGGTGCGGCAGCGCCGGTTCACCTCGGCGTGGAACTCCGGGATGCTGCCCAGCTTGTTCATCCGGCCGTAGTGGGTGGGGCACGGGCTGACGCACTCCACGAAGGAAAAGCCCGGGTGGGCGAGGGCCCGCCGGATGGCGCGGGTCATCTCCACGGGGCGGCTGACGGGCCAGCGGGCTGCGTAGCCCGCCCCCGAGGCGCGCACCAGCTCTACCAGGTCGAAGGGGCGGTAGGGGTTGCCCCCGGGGGAAGTGCTGGTGAGGGCGCCCTCGGGGGTGGTGCAGGCGGTCTGGCCGCCGGTCATGCCGTAGATCTGGTTGTTGGCGCACAGCACCGTTAGCTCCACGTCCCGCCGCGCGGCGTGGATCAGGTGGTTGCCGCCGATGGAGCTCAGATCGCCGTCGCCCGACACCACGATGACGTTCAGCGCGGGGTTGGCCAGCTTCACGCCGGTGGCGCAGGCCACCGCCCGACCGTGGAGCGTGTGCAGGGTGTCGGCGTCGATGTGCGGGCTGGGGATCCAGGCCGCACAGCCGATGCCCGAGACGAAAACGGTCTGGTCGATGTCCAGCCCCAGGGCGCCCACGGCCCGCAGCAGCCCGCCCAGAATCAGGCCATGACCACAGCCGGCGCAGAAGGTGGTCTGCGGCAGCTCGTCTCGCAAAAATCGCCGGATATCGTGGAGGATCATCGGATCGCCTCCACCCGCTCCATGATGCTGGCCGGCGTGATGGCCTGGCCGTCGACCTGGGTCAACGACACCACCTCGGTGGGGGTGGCCCCGCGCGCCGGCAGGGCGAGCTGACCCAGGTTGAGCTCGGGAAACAGGATGCGTTTCACCGTGGCTCCGACCTCGGCGACCTCCTTGACCGGGAAGGGCCAGAGGGTCTGCAGCCGCAACAGCCCCGCCCGCACCCCGCGCTCGCGCAGCCGCCGCACCGCCGCCCAGGCGGCGCGGGCCGTGAACCCGTAGGCGAGCACCGCCACGTCGGCGTCCTCGAGGTGATAGCGCTCCACGCGCACGATGTCGTCGGCGTGGCGCTCGATCTTCGCGTGGAGGCGCCGCACCAGCCGATCGTGCACCTGCGGGTGGTCGATGCGCCGAAAGCCCCGCCCGTCGTGGGTGGAGCCGGTCACCAGCAGGTGAGCGCCGTCGCCGAAGCGGGGCATCCGGGGCACGCCGTCGGGCTCGGGCGTGTCGAAGGGCTCGTCGCGCGCGCCGCCGCGCCGGCGCTGCACCGCCTCGAAGCCCTGGTGGTAACGCACGCTCTCGCGCAGGTGGCCCACCCCCTCGTCGCTCATCAGGTACACCGGCACCCGGTAGGCCTCCGCGAGGTTGAAGGCGCGGATGGTGAGATCGTACATCTCCTGCACCGACCAGGGCGACAGCGCGATGGGCATCACGTCCCCGTGGGAGCCGTACTTGACCTGCAGCACGTCCCCCGACCCGATGTGGGTCGCCTGCCCGGTGCACGGCCCCGCGCGCTGGATGTTCACCACCACCAGGGGCGTCTCGGTGAACGCCCCGTAACCGAAGCCCTCCATCATGAGGCTGAAGCCCGGCCCCGAGGTGGCGGTCATGGCCTTGGCCCCGGTCCAGGCGGCCCCCAGCACCGCGCTGATGGAGGCGATCTCGTCCTCCATCTGCACGAACACGCCGCCCACCTCGGGCAGCCGGTTGGCCATGGTGGTCATGACCTCGCTCGAGGGCGTGATGGGGTAGCCGGCAAAGAAGCGGCACCCCACCGCCAGCGCCCCCTCGGCGCAGGCCACGTTCCCCATCACGAACTGAGGGGGTGGGGCGGCAGCGGCGTCTGGGTCGCGGTGGTGCGGAGCGGCGGGCTCCGCGGGCTCGGCAGCCGATCTCGGGCTCATGGGTACACCTTCGGTCGGGCTTGTAGCTCGGTCGGGCTTGTAGCTGACTCCGCCGGAGGGGACAAGGGCAGATTTCGCACGAATCCCCGACCTTGGCCCAATCGCCCGACACCGGCACCGCTGGACGCCCCCCCAGGGGTCGTGCTACCGATACGCGTACGGCCGATACGAAGACCACCCACCGACACAAAATTCATCGGGGGGACCGACTCCCGGCAGGAGGAAACGCGCATGGCGGAGCCCCAGAAACGCGTAGCCCTGGTCTGCACCAACTTCACCATGCAGAGCGCCTTCGGGCTACTGATCCTGGCGCTGAACTCGGCGCGGCAGGGCCACGAGACCCTGATCTATTTCACCTTCGAGGGCTTGCAGATGATACAGCCCGGCGCCCTGGAGCGGCTGCGCTACATCCCGAGCGGCGATCCGTGCTCACCGGAGGAGATCGAGCGGCGCACCACGGAGCTCAAGGCCACCATGGAGCGCAAGGACATCCCCTACGTGGAGGACATGCTGGAGATGGCCCAGCTCGAGGGCGTGCGGTTTCTGGCCTGCAAGACCAGCGCGGACCTGTACGACCTAACCACGGACGACTTTTTGCCCGGCGTGGAGATCATGGTGGCCGAGGACTTCATCAAGCAGGCCACCGAGTCCCACCTGCACATGGTGTTCTGACCCATGGTGTGCTGATTCGTCTCGGGGGTGGGAGGCGAGAGGACGGGAGGCGGGTGGAACCGAGGACGCGAGGGGTCGAGGCGCGAGGGGTCGAAGCGCGAGGGGTCGAAGCGCGAGGGGT
>CAYFWA010000080.1:0-11091 GCA_964346625.1 uncultured Myxococcales bacterium | reverse complement strand
CGCGAGGGGTCGAGGCGCGAGGGGTCGAAGCGCGAGGGGTCGAAGCGCGAGGGGTCGGGACGCGAGGGATTGGGACGCGAGGGGTCGAAGCGCGAGGGATTGGGACGCGAGGGGTCGAAGCGCGAGGGGTCGAAGCGCGAGGGGTCGAAGCGCGAGGGGTCGGGACGCGAGGGGTTGGGACGCGAGGGGTTGGGACGTGAGGGGTCGGGGCGCGAGGGTCGAGGGGGTCCGCTCAGCGCTGGGAACCGGAGCCCGACCCGGAGCGGGCGCGGCGGCGGCGACGGATGACGCCCAGCACCACCAGCAGCAGGGCCAGGGCGACGGGCGAGGTGTCGCGAGCCCGGCCGGTGGAGCAGAAGAACAGCCCCGTGTGGTCCTCCTCGTAGTAGATGTCGTTGCCGTAGCAGCCCTCGTAGCCGCAGTCGGTTGCGTCCGGGTCCTCGGGGTTCACGGCCGTAGCGCCGCGCTGCTCGAGGTTGAAGATGAACTGATCGATGAGCGCCAGGTCGGCCACGATGTCCTGGTCGTCGCGCTCGGCGTTCCAGGCCGAGGCGACGGCCTCGATCTGCTCGAGGATCCACAGCGCCTGGTTGTGGCTGTAGGTGGCCAGACGACAGGCCTCCCGCAGCCCGAGGAAGATGTTGTACATGGCGTGGTTCTTCTCCATGGCCGAGTGGCTGTAGTAGGGCAGCTCCTCGGCCACGCCCGGGTCCTGCGGGTTTTGCACCACCACGGTCTGCTCCACCACCTCGCCGGTGGAGGCCAGGCGGTAGCGCAGCCGGAGCTCCGCGGCGCGGTAGGGGTTTTGCAGCTCGGACCAGGTGTCCACCGGGATGAGGTTCACCAGGATGGCGCTGCCGCCGCCCCGCCGCCGGGGATCCTCAGCGGGGGGATCCTCGTGGCTCACGCGGCCGGCCAGGAACACCGCCGGGATCTGGATGGTGCCGCGGTAGCCGTCGGTGCTCCAGAGCTTGGTGCCCACCACGTCGCCGAGCTGATAGGCGGCGCCGTTGACCACCTCGAGCTCGAGGTCATAGGCGATGGGTGTGGTGAAGTAGGCGATCTCCTCGGTGAACACCTCGTCGATGGCGGCGGCGTCCTCCAGGAAGTAGAAGTTGCCCGCCCCGCGCTCGGCCAGGCCACGCATGAGCTCCACGTTGAAGTCGAGCCCCACGCCGATGGTGGTGAGCCCCACCCCATCGCGGATGTAGTCGTCGGCCATGTCGATGATGGACTGGTCATCGGTGTAGATACCGGCGGTGGGCATGCCGTCCGAGAGCATGATCACCCGGGACTCGCGCTCCGGGTCCGCGGCGTCCAGCGCGAGCTGCAGCCCGGTCTGCAGGCCGCCGTAGAAGTTGGTGGCGCCGTCGGGCCACAGCTCGTTGATCAGGGCGTGGAGCGTGGTGGCGTCGGGGCTCTCCTGCAGGCCCGCCAGCTCGTGAACGTCCGTGTCGTAGCGCACCAGGGCCAGGCGATCGCCGGGCTGCATGGCGTCCACCAGCAGGTGCAGCCCCTCGCGCACGTAGGTCATCTTGCCGTCCCCGGCCATGGAGCCGGAGGTGTCCACCACCACCACCAGGTCGAGGGGAAGGCGCTCCAGCTCGGAGGCGTCGATGGTGGTGTTCATGCCGAGCTGCAGGGTCGCCTGGTACTCGCCGTAGATCCAGTCGTGGGAGACCGCCAGCATGCCGTGCAGGCAGATGGTCTGGCCGCAGTCGGGCTCGGGAAGCTGGGTGTGATGCTCGGAGAAGAAGCCGTTGGCGTCCAGCGTGTTTTCCCCGGGGATCTCCCCCTCTTCCAGGATCTTGCGGAACTGGCCGATGTCCTGGGCTCCGCTGGTGCCCAGGTTGTTGCCCTGGGTGCTGTTGGCGTTGTACTCGCCGGCGGCGTCGTCCGAGCCGGCCCCGCAGCCGCTCACAGAAAGCAGACCGACGGTGAGACCGGCGGTGAGCACGACCAGGATCCGGGTGACGTAGAGTTGCGTTCTCATGGGGACCTCCTCGAGCGTTTCAGTCGCCCCCCAGCCATGCAAGAGCGTTGCCACCATGGATTGTTATTTATTTCTAGCATATTACGCACTCAAGGGGGCCGATGACTTTGCCGCGCTGACCGCCATCATGACATCGATGTCAGCATCCGGACCGTACCGGGCGATGTCGATCCGGCCGACGCCTTCGTGGACCCGAGCCGGATCCGCGCCGCCCTGCCCGACCTCCGGCTGCGCGATCTACATTCCGCGCTGGACGAGCTGATGCGAGCTTGATTGCGCTCAAGGGGCACTCGGCGGTATCCTCGAAGCAACCACAACTGGCGACCACGAGGTGCCTCGGGGGACCCATGAAACCGCTTCACGCCCTGAGACCATTCCACGCCCGACCTGCCATCCCCGCGCTAGCCATCGCCTTGGTGATCGCGATGCTGGGCGCCGCCTGCCTGGACGAGCCCCCCTGCCGGCGGGCCATGGACAACTTCTACGATCCGGTGGCCAACGGCTACTGCGTCCTGGTGATCGAGCCCGTGGGGGAGGTCCAGACCGAAGGCGAGGCGGTGACCTGGTGCGAGGAGTCCGAGCCCATCGTCGTGGACTGCGGCTGCGAGCAGGAATATCACGCCATGCTGGACTGCCTGGAGCACACGCAGTACCCCCACTGCCAGCAGTGCGACCCGTCGCTGCAAGCGCTGCAGGCCTGCTACACCTGCCTGGCCGAGACCTCGTCTCCCCTCGTGGTCGCCGTCCCTGTCGTGGAACATCCCGATATCCCAGATACAATGGATGAGTCGTAGAGCCGAGCCATGACCTCCCTGGACGATCCGAGCCGATACCTGGCCCCTAGCCCCACCCTCGACTGTGACCACCCGCGGATCCAGCAGATCGTGGCCGACGCGCGGGCCGCGGTGCAAGCCGAGGCCGACGCGCACGCCGCGGTGAAGGGCGAGGCCGACGCCCCCACGGATCCCCCGGACGCGGACACGGAGGCGGCGCTGGCCGCCTGGCTCTTTCGCTACGCCCGCGACCGCATCGCCTACAACCCCTACGTGCCCGCCTTCCGCCTCGCGGACTACCGCGCCAGCGCGACCCTGGAGCGCGGCACGGGCTACTGCGTGCAAAAAGCCGTGGTGCTCGCCACCCTGGCGCGCGCGGCCCGGATCCCGGCCCGGCTCGAGTTCGTGGATCTCCGCAACCACCAGGCCCCCGCGCACCTGGTGGCGTTGCTGGGCAGCGACCTGTTCGTCTACCACTGCTACAGCTCGCTGTGGCTGGGGGGACGCTGGCTGCGGGCCACCCCGGCCTTCGACCGGGACATCTGCGAGACCCACGACCTGCCCCGAGTGGAGTTCGACGGCGGCTCCGATGCCATCCTGCCCGAGCGCGACGCCCACGGACGCCGGTTCGCCGAGTACGTGAAGCGCCACGGCGTGTACGCCGACGTGCCACTGGAGCCACTGCTGGCCCGCTGGCGCGAGGTCTACGGCAACGAGCGCGTGCAGGGCTGGATGGACGCCCTGGCGGTCTCCCCGCCGCGCACGGATACGGCGCAGTCCCCTGCCTGAGTACGCGCGGCGCCTTGCCGATCGCCGCCCCCACACCCCACCTCTTTCCGTATTAAGTAGACCTTAATAGTCTGTAATAAAACCAGAAACCGAGTCCTCTTCTCACGTGACACACAGCGTTATGGGCTTTATGTGAGTCGTCTTTGTCCCATCTCGAAGCGGCGGATCGGATCAGCTCATCTTCGCCGATTCCTGCGTTTTTGGGTCCTGGCACAGGGATGGAACCAGGCCACTCAGTTATAAACCATTGTTTATATGGAGTTTTACAAGCAAAGCAGGAAACAGCAAGAATACTGCATTATTCTATAAGCCCACATTGCCGTAACGATAAACCACAAAATTGCCATCACGTCCATTCGGGTGGTTTGAGGTGGGCGGGCGCGAATAATCTGCTAGTGTATGCCGTTTGTGGGGCGCGGCGGAGCTCGCGCTCGTCCCCTCGCTAGCTCGATCATCCATCCGATACCGAGAACGACCGATACCGAGGACGACCGAGATCGACCAAGACCGAGCCGGATGGAAACAGGAAATAACCGATCGCAACGCAACCTGAACTACTGGAGGTAACGATGAGACGCCTGACTTTGACGCTCACCGTCCTCGTCGCCCCCTTCGCGCTGCTCGCGTGTGGGGACGACGATGGCGACGACCAGACCGACCGGTGCACCACGGAGGGGGACCTCCGCTGCAACGGCACCATGATCCAGTCCTGCGAGATGACCGAGGACGGCTACCTGGACTGGATGGACTCCAGCGACTGCGCCGACAATGGTCTGTCCTGCCTCGACACCGGGGCCACGGTGGAGTGCGCCGCCGGCTGCACGGACGAGTGCGACGCGGCGGATGATACCCAGTGCAGCGGCACCGAGATCGAGACCTGCACCCTGGGCGCCGACGGCTGTTTGCACTGGGTGGCGGAGGTGGACTGCGCCGACACCGGCGAGGTCTGTGACGACTCCACGGGCGACGCCACCTGCGTGGCGGGCTGCGTCGACGAGTGTGAAAACGAGGGCGACAGCCAGTGCGACGGCTCGGTGATCGAGACCTGCGCCCTGACCGGCTCCGGCTGCCTCGAGTGGATCGGCGGCTACGACTGCGCCGACGGCGGCTGGCAGTGCGACGACAGCGGCGGCGTGGCCAACTGCCTCACCGACTGCACCACCGGCCCCGGCGCCCCCACCAACCCCTCGCCGGCCGACGGCGCCACCGACGTGGACGCCGGAGTCGTGACCGTGCTCGACTGGGACGACGTCTCTGGCGCCACCTCCTACGACGTGTACTTCGGCACCACCTGCCCACCCCCGGCCTACCCCGACGCGGGCTACCAGCGCACCGTGGTCTCCGAGTGGGCCGGCGTGGCGCTGGCCGGAAGCAGCTCCTACTGCTGGAAGGTCGTGCCCCGCGATGACGCGGGCTGCCTCACCGAGGGCCCCACCTGGACCTTCGACACCGCCACGCTGCCGGCCGCGGACCCGGGGACCACCTGCGAGGCGGCCGTGGATCTCACCAACCGCACCCTCCCTTACCTGCTTCCCGGCGACTTCACCGAGGACCCGACCACGGGCAGCTCCTGCGACTCCTCGCTGTACAACGCCGCCTGGTTCCGCTACACGCCGAGTGCCGACGGCTGGTACCGCATCAACCTGTTTAACAACACCCTGGCCGACGCGGACGTCGACCTGGCGGTGTTCGAGGGCACGGCCTGCAACCCCTACGGCACCGAGGTGTTCTGCGACGGCTCCTTATACCAAAGCGTAGGCGGTTTGGTGTTCCTCTCGGGGGGTACCACCTACACCATCCTCGCCGCCAGCGACGACAGCGACGAGCCCATGGTGGATCCCATCATCAACATCCAGCAGCGCGTCCCCGACACCGGTGAAACCTGCGACCTGGCCATCGACATCTCCGGCGTGAGCTTCCCCTACACCATCAGCGGGACCTTCGACTGGGGCGCGTCGGCCATCACGAGCTCCTGCGACTCCACCATCTACAACGGGGTCTACGTGACCTGGTCGCCGCCCAGCACCGGCTGGTACTCGGTCAGCGGGCAGCTCACCCAGGACACCAGCTACGCCGCCAACATCGCCGTCTACGCGGCCACCGGCTGCAACCTCGAGAGCGCGGAGCTGAGCTGCGACGACTCGACCACCGACACGGCCACCATGTCGTCGGTGTATCTGGACAGCGCGACGACCTACACCTTCCTGCTGGGCGCCGACGATGTCACGGACGACAACACCGACCCGGTGATCGACATCCAGCCGCTTTCGCCCAACCCGGGCCAGACCTGCGATCAGGCCGTGGATCTGACCGGGGAGACCTTCCCCTACACGGCCACCGGCACCTTCGACTGGGATCCCGGCGTCTCGGCGAGCTGCGACTCGAGCCTGTACAACGGCGCGTGGTTCCACTACACCCCGGACACCACCGGCTGGTACGACATCAGCGGACAGCTCACCCAGTCCACCTTCGATGACGCGCGGGTCGTGGTCTTCGAGGGGACGACCTGCTTCCCCACGGGCGCCGAGCTGGGCTGCGACTCGAGCACCTCGGATACGGCCATCGCGACGACGTATCTCACCGCGGGGACCACCTACACCATCCTGCTGGCCGGGGACGGCAGCGCGGACGAAAACATCGACTCGGTGATCGACATCCAGCTGAGCAGCCCGCAGCCCACGGCGGGCCAGACCTGCGATCAGGCCATCGATCTGACTGGTGAGACCTTCCCCTACACGGCCACCGGGACCTTCGACTGGGCGCCGCACACCGCCGGATCCTGCGACTCCACGATCTACAACGGCGCCTGGTTCCAGTTCACGCCGTCCACCACGGACTGGTACGACATCAGCGGACAGCTCACCCAGTCCACCTTCGACGACGCGGATCTGATTGTCTTCGAGGGCAGCGGCTGCTTCCCGGTGGGCGCGGAGCTGGCCTGCGTGTCGGCGTCCACCGACACGGCCGAGGCCAAGGTGCAGCTCACCGCAGGGACCACCTACACCATCGTGCTGGCCTCGGACTCCAGCTTCGACGACAACACCGACCCGATCATCGACATCGCGGTGGGCTCCCCGCCGCCCGAGGGCCTCGACTGCTCCTTGCCGGCCACCACCACCTCGCCGAACCACAGCGTGGACGGCAGCGGCCACGACTGCTGGACCTGGACCGAAGATGCCGCCGATACCACCGACGATCACACCTTCGCGTGTGACAGTGGGACCGGTGGTGACGTGGTGGTGGAGTTCACCACCGGCGCGAGCCAGACGACGCTGAACTGGGATGCGCTGATGTACAACGAGGATTCATCGGGCTACATCCGCGTGGACGTCACGGAGAGTCCCTGCGCCTCACCGGCCGGTTCGCTTTACTGCACCCCCTCCACGTCGAACCTGTCGGACACCGGGAACGTGACGGTGAGCCCGAACACCACCTACTACCTGTGGGTGGGGGACGGCTTCAGCGGCAACTACCGGCCCGCCATCGACCTCTGCGTCTGGTAACCCTCCGCGGCGCGCGCCGCCCCCGGGCGGCGCGCGCCCGCTTTCCCCTCCCATCCCCCAGCCCTTGCTCTTGGCCCTTGACCCGCAGCCCGGCGGGGCGCACCATCGTGCCGTCCGGGCCGCTCTTTGGCTGGGGCACCACGGAGGTTTCCATGGCTGACCTCGCAACCGCGGCGCGGTTGATTTCCACCGGAGCGCGGATCGCCCTGGCGCGCTGGCGGCGCGGGCCCCAGCGGCCGGGCTGGTCCTGGCGCACCGAGACCGCGGCCATGTTCATCAAGGGCGAGTTCAATCGCACGCGGCACGTGGATCTGCCCACGCTGCGGGCCCACGTGGATCGAATGGCCCTGCCGCCGCTGCCGCCCCATCGGGTGCCCACGCGCCGGGGACGGCTAGGAGGGCTCGGGGCGGGCTGGCTCACGCCCCCCGGGGCGCCCGCGGACCGGCGGGTGCTCTACCTGCACGGCGGAGGCTACGTGTTCGGCTCGCTGCGCAGCCACGGGGCCTTCCTGGCGCACCTGGCCTCCCGCGCCGGTCTGGAAATCGTGGCCCCAAAGTACCGCCTGGCCCCGGAGCACCCCTTCCCCGCCGCCCTGGACGACGCCGAGGCGGCCTACCACGCCCTGCTCGACGAGGGGCAGGATCCCGCCCGCCTGGTGGTGGCCGGCGAGTCGGCCGGGGGCGGGCTCGCCGCGGCGCTGCTGCTGCGAGCCCGGCATCGCGGCTGGCCTCTGCCCGCGGCGGCGGCCCTGGTGTCGCCCTGGGTGGACCACACCTTCTCCTTCGACTCCATCGAGGACAACGCCCCGGACGACTTCGCCGACCTGGGGCTGGCCCGGCGCTGGTCCACGGCCTACCTCGACGGCGCCGATCCCCGTGATCCGCGGGTGTCGCCCCTGTTCGCCGACCCGACCGACCTGGCCGGGCTGCCGCCGCTGCTGCTGCAGTGCGGGGGCGCCGAGATGCTGCGCGACGAGGCCCGGGCCTTTGCCCAGCGCGCCCGGGCCGCCGGCGTGACGGTGACCCTCGACGAGTGGCCGGACATGTTCCACGTCTGGCAGTTCGGCGCCCCGGCCCTGCCCGAAGCGACGGCGGCGGTGCAGCGGCTCGCCAGGTACATCGCAGACGGCTGTACGGGGTAGCGGGCGATACCGGAGTCAGACGCCGACGCCGGACGCCGGACACCGGAGCCGGACGCCGGACGCCGGAGCCGGCTCCGCCCCATCGGTCATCCGACACATTGTGGGGTTTCCGGGCTGTGCTAGTCTGTCGATTCTCGCGCGGCTGCCCTCCGGGATCCGCGGAGAGAATACGATACAGATACAGATACAGATACAGATACAGATACAGATACAGATACAGACACAGATACAGATACAGATACAGGAGCAGGAGTCAGCACCATGACCCGCTTGGAGTCTCCCCGTTGGATCGTCCTCAAGTTCGGAGGCAGCAGCGTCTCGTCGCGCGAGCGCTGGGAGACCATCGCCGCCGTGGTCAAACGGCGCATCGAGCAGGGCTACAAGCCGCTGGTGGTCTGCTCCGCCGTGAGCGGGGTCACCAACGCGCTGGAGCGGTTGCTGGAGACTGCGGTGCAGGGCGAGATCGAGACGGCGCTGGGCGAGATCCGACAGGCCTATGAAGGGCTGGCCAGCGCGCTCTCGCTGGACATGGACGCCGACGCGCGCCTGGGCGAGGAGATGAACGACCTGTCCCGGCTGGCCACGGGCATCTCCCTGGTGGGGGAAGCGAGCCCCCGGGTGCAGGCGCGGACCCTGGCCTCGGGCGAGCTGATGGCCACGCGGATGGGGGCCGCCTATCTCGAGGGCGCGGGGATCCGCATCGCCTGGGAGGACGCCCGCGGGTGCCTCGAAGCCGAGGGCACGCCCGTGACCAATCCCCACCGCCACTACCTCGCGGCCTGCTGCGCCTTCACGCCGGACCCGACCCTGTCCGAGCGCCTGGCCGCCCTGGACGCGGACGCCATCATCACCCAGGGCTTCATCGCCGCCGACGCGGCGGGCGACACGGTAGTGCTCGGGCGGGGGGGCTCGGACACCTCGGCCGCCTACCTGGCGGCGCGCCTCGGCGCCGAGCGCTGCGAGATCTGGACCGACGTACCGGGCCTGTACACGGCCAACCCCCGGGAGGTCCCCCACGCGCGCCTGCTGCGCGCCCTGGACTACAGCGAGGCCCAGGAGATCGCCTCCACCGGCGCCAAGGTGGTGCACCCGCGCTCCATCGCGCCGGTGGCCCAGCACGCCATCCCCCTGCACATCCGCTGCACCCCCATGCCGGAGGTGGAGGGGACCGTCATCACCGAGGGCGGGGCGGACACCGGCGCCCGGGTGAAGGCCATCTCCTCCAAGACGGGCATCACCCTGGTCTCCATGGAGACCGCCGGGATGTGGCAACAGGTGGGATTTTTGGCCGACGCCTTCGAGCGGTTCAAGCGCCACGGCCTGTCCATCGACCTGGTCTCCACCTCCGAGATGAACGTCACCGTCTCGCTGGACCCGGCCGCCAACGCCCTGGAGAGCTCCGTGCTGGACGCCCTGCTCGCAGATCTGGGCGACCTGTGCCGGGCGCGGGTCATCGGCCCCTGCGCCGCGGTGAGCCTGGTGGGGCGCAACGTGCGGAGCGTGCTGCCCAAGCTCGGGCCGGCGCTGGAGGTCTTCGAGGACCAGAAGATCCACCTGCTGTCCCAGGCGGCCAGCGATCTGAACCTGACCTTCGTGGTGGAGCAAAACCAGGCCCAGCGGCTGGTGGCTCGGCTCCACGAGCTGCTGTTTTCCGACGGGAGCGGCGATCCCCGAGTGGGCGCCACCTGGCGGGAGCTGCAGGAGGGCCCCGCCCCGGAGGCTCCCCCGCTGCCGCCGGCCTGGTGGGAGCGCCGCCGGGACGCCCTGCTCGAGCTGGCCGAGCAGGGCACGCCTCGCTACGTCTACGACGCGCAGAGCGTCGACGACGCCGTGGCGGAGGTGCGGCGCATCCGCACGGTGGATCGGGTCTACTACGCCATCAAGGCCAACGCTCACCCGGAGGTCCTAAAGCGATTTCACGACGCCGGCCTGGGCTTCGAAACCGTCTCGCCGGGAGAGATCGCCCACCTGCGGCGGCTGTTCCCGGACCTGGACCCCGACCGGATTTTGTTCACCCCCAACTTCGCTCCCCGCCCCGAGTACGAGGAAGCCCTGGCCCTCGGCGTTCACGTCACCGTGGACAACCTCCACCCGCTTCAGGCCTGGCCCACCGCGTTTAGGGATCGAGAGATCTTCCTGCGCCTGGATCCGGGGCACGGCCGGGGGCACCACCAGCACGTCAAGACCGCTGGCTCCCGCTCGAAGTTCGGCATCTCCTACGACCAGCTCGAGCGCCTCTCGGCGCTGGTCCGCGAGTCCGGGGCGCGAGTGGTGGGGCTGCACGCCCACACCGGCAGCGGCATCCTCACGTCCCACAACTGGCGCGAGACCGCGCTGTATCTCACCGAGGTCCTCGAGCGCTTCCCCGACGTTCATACCCTGGACTTGGGCGGCGGCCTGGGGATCGTGGAGCGCCCCGGCCAGCGCGCCCTGGACGTGGACGAGGTGGAGGCGTCCCTCGAGCGCTTCAAGCAGGCCTGGCCGCAGCTCCGGCTGTGGCTGGAGCCGGGGCGGTTCCTGGTGGCGCGGGCCGGGGTGCTGCTCAGCCGGGTCACGCAGATCAAGCACAAGGGCGATCGCACCTTTGTCGGGGTGGAGACCGGCATGAACACCCTCATCCGGCCGGCCCTCTATGGCTCCTACCACCCCATCGTGAACCTCAGCCGCCTCGACGAAGCCCCCACCCAGGTGGCCGACGTGGTGGGCCCCGTCTGCGAGTCGGGCGACGTCCTCGGACACGGCCGCCACCTGGCGCCGGCCCGGGAAGGCGACGTGCTGCTGGTGGCCAACGCGGGCGCCTATGGGCGCGTCATGAGCTCGGACTACAACCTGCGCGATCCCGCGCAGGAGGTGATGCTGCCGGCCTGAGTTGCCTCGATCCGGGGGGCCGG
>CAYFWA010000079.1:12200-14667 GCA_964346625.1 uncultured Myxococcales bacterium | reverse complement strand
GTTTCGCCCTTCTTTCGTCGCGAGACGGAGGCGAGACGCAGAAGATCCGAGGTTGGTTGCCCCTGGCGACCAGGTTGTGGTAGGCCTCTTTGAATCCTCGTTTCGGGGGCGACTCCATGACCGACGACAAGCTCCGGATCGTCCGGCCTGGCCGTTCCATCCAGGCGGCTGTGCTCAGCCCCACCGCCGAGCGGATCCGGCCGGATCCCTTCGAGCAGATCGGCGCCGCGCGCCGAGCGGTTGGCCGGGCCGAGCAGGAGGCCGCGCAGATCCTGTCGGACGCGCGGGAAGAGGCCAAGGCGCTGCGCCAAGAGGCTCGCGAGGAGGGAACCGCCGAGGGCCGGCGAGCCGTGGCCGCCGCCGAGCTGGCCCTGCGGGCCGAGGCCGTCCGCCTGCGCGAGGAAGCCGGGGACCGGCTGGTGCGGCTGGCGGTCACCCTGGCCCGCCAGGTGCTCGATCACGAGCTCAACAGCGATCCCGCGGCCATCCTCCGGCTGGTCCGCCGGGCCGTCGCCCAGGTGAGCTGGGCCCCGCGCGCCCGGGTCCGGCTCCACCCCGAGGAGGCCCGGCGGCTCGGGGAGGCCTACCCTCAGCTGAGCGCCACCGCCGCGGGCGGCGCCGAGCTGGAGATCCGGGCCGACGACTCCTTGTCGCCCGGAGATTGCCTGGTGGAGACCGAGAGCGGAGAGGTGGACGGCTCCGTCCGGGCCCGGCTCGCAGACCTGGAACGGGCCCTGGCGCGATCGCTGACCGAGGGCTACGAGATGCAGGCGCCGGGCCTCGCCGAAGAGGGGAGCCCTAGGGTAGGGCCAGGGGTAGACGTCAACGCCGGAGACGAGCGGAAGACAACGAGGGGTGAGCGATGAGCCGGGATGGCGCCCACACCGTGCCCCCTGGCGCTGCGGGCCGGGACACTCCCCTGCCCCCCGGCGCTGGCAGCGGCGGGGCCGAATCGGAATCGGTCTCCGAATCGGAATCGGTCTCCGAATCGGAATCGGTCTCCGAATCGGAATCGGTCTCCGGATCGGGTAACGCGCCCGCGGGCCGCTCCGCCCTGGAGCACCTGGACCGCGCGCTGTCGCAGGCCGGAGCCGGAGCCGGAGCCGGAGCCGGAGCCGGAGCCGGAGCCGGAGCCGAAGCGTTCGTGGGCGCACCTCGACGCCGCGGACGCCTGGTGGAGGCCATCGGGACGGTGATGCGAGCCCGGGTCCCGGGCATCCGGGTAGGGGAGCTGGTGGACATCCGGCGGGGAGCGCAAACCATCGTGCGCGCCGAGGCGGTGGGGTTCCGCAGCGACGACGTGGTGCTCATGCCGCTGGGGACGCTGGAGCAGGCCGGCCCCGACTGCGAGGTGATCCCCCGAGGGGAGCCCCTCACCCTGCCCTGCAGCGAGGCCATGCTCGGCCGGGTGCTCGACGGGCTGGGCCGGCCCATGGATGGCGGCGCGCCGCTTTCCCCCGCGCCCGCCTGGCCCGTGGACCGTGCCGCACCGGATCCGCTGCGCCGGCGCCGGATCCACCGGCCCCTCGCCCTGGGCTTGCGGGCCCTCGACGCGCTGTGCACCGTGGGTGAAGGGCAACGCCTGGGGTTATTCGCCGGAGCCGGGGTGGGCAAGTCCACGCTGCTGGGGCAGATCGCCCGATCCGCCGAGGCCGAGGTCTGCGTGCTGTGCCTGGTGGGGGAGCGGGGCCGGGAGGTGCGGGAGTTTCTCGAGGAGAGCCTCGGCGAGGCGGGCCTGGCGCGCTCGGTGGCGGTGGTGGCCACCTCGGAGCAGCCGCCCCTGGTGCGGCTGCGCTCGGCCTTCGTGGCCACGGCGGTGGCGGAGTGGTTCCGGGATCGCGGCAAGCGGGTGCTCCTTTTGATGGACTCTCTCACGCGCTTCGCCCGGGCCCAGCGGGAGGTGGGGCTGGCGGCCGGCGAGCCGCCCACGCGCCAGGGCTTTCCCCCGTCGGTGTTCGCCCTGCTGCCGCGACTGCTCGAGCGCGCGGGCACCGCCGCCCGCGGCTCCATCACGGGGCTGTACACCGTGCTCGTGGCCGGAGGAGACCTCGAGGAGCCCATCGCCGACGAGGTCCGGGGCATCCTCGACGGCCACGTGGTGCTTTCACGGGAGCTGGCCGAGGCGAATCACTTTCCCGCCGTGGACGTGCTGGCCAGCCTCTCACGGGTCATGCCCGCCGTGGCCCAGGACGCCCACCGCGCCGCCGCCGGACAGCTTCGGTCCCTGCTGGCGGCCTGGGCCGACAAGCGGGATCTGGTCACCCTCGGGGCCTACCAAGCCGGTACCGACACGCGGCTGGACGCCTACCTGGAGCGGCGCGAGGCGATCCTGCGGTTTCTCCAGCAGCCACCCGACGAGACCACCGCCTTCCCCGACGCGGTGGATGGGCTCCAGGCGCTGGTAAAAGGCGTCGGGTAACGGCTCCACCGCGAGGGCGGCCTTGGCCTGAGAACCCCGTTTACTGGA
>CAYFWA010000079.1:0-12100 GCA_964346625.1 uncultured Myxococcales bacterium | reverse complement strand
ACCGTTTACTGGAACCGTTTACTGGAACCGTTTACTGGAACCGTTTACTGGAACCGTTTACTGGAACCAATCAAACGCTTGACGGACCTGGCCCAGCCGGGCAGCATCGGCGATCCATCGCCCCGCAGCGTCCGGTGGATCCCTGACCGGGCCCCGCGCAGTGGTTTATTACCGAACGACGCAAGCCCACGGAGAGATCATGGCCAACCACATCGACACGTTGTTGCTGCTCGCCCTGCCCGCCTCGGGGAAGTCGGAAGTGCGCCGGTTCCTGCTCAACTTCCCCCTGGAAAAGCGCCTGGAGCTGTTCCACGTGTCGGACACCGTCCAGCTCGACGACTTCCCCTATGTCCATTTCATGCGGTGCGTGGACGACGCGTTGGCGGCACGCGGCCAGGAACGCGTCTTCTACGCGGGCGCCAACCACGGCTTCCGCAACGGCCTGGACTGGGGGAGCCTGCTGCACCTGGTGGGGGACGACTATGCCGTGATCAAGGACCCGGCGACACCGGCGCCCCCTCCGGACGCCGCCCCCCTGTTTTCCCGCCTCGACGCAGCCCGCCAGGCCGTGGGCGCCCCGCCGGTGTTCGCCGACATGGAACCGGCGCTGCGCGACGGGCTGGCCGCTGACCTGCAAAAGGAGGCCCGACGCCTGGTGCATGAGCTGTTCGGGGCGCGACCGGATCGCATCGACGACAAGACGGTGGTCATCGAGTTCGCCCGGGGCGGCCCCGAGGGCGCCACCCCGCCGCTGTCGCTCCCCCATGGCTATCAGTGGAACCTCGCCCAGCTCCCCCCCGAACTGCTGGACCAGGCGGCGATCCTGTACATCTGGGTCACCCCCGAGGAGTCACGTCGCAAGAACGTGGAGCGGGCCGACCCCGACGATCCGGGCAGCATCCTGGCCCACAGCGCCCCCGAAGTGGTGATGCGGGGGGACTACGGCTGCGATGACATCGAGTACCTGATGCAGCAGTCCCCCGAGCCCGACACCATCCAGATCGAGGCCCACGGCAGGACGTGGACTTTGCCCATCGCGCGCTTCGACAACCGCGAGGACAAGACCACCTTCCTGCGCGGGGAGCCCGACCAGTGGCCCGCCGCGCAGGTGGAGGCGCTGCACGAGGGCCTCGAGGGCCCCATGCAGGCCCTGTGGCGGGCCTACCGCAAGCTGCACGGCTGACAATCGGTGCGCCGTGCGCCGTGCGCCGTGCGCCGTGCGCCGTGCGCCATGCGCCGTGCGCCGTGCGCCGTGCGCCGTGCGCCCCCCCGAGCCGGCATCGACTGTGCTCCGAGGATGTGGCACAATCCTTTTATGAAACGAAATCGCTCCGGCTGCCTGCCGGTGGTGTCCTCGAGTCGCATCGCAATCCTGCTGGGGAGTCTTTGCCTGCTGTTGGGGTGGGCAGCAGCGCCGCCGAGCGCCGAGGCCACGGTGCTGCGAGGCCTGAGCCTAAAGCAGCTCTGCGCCGGGTCGCAGCAGATCGTGCGGGGCACGGTGCTCGAGACCCGGGCCCACTGGCACGGGGGGCGCATCCTCACCGCCGTGACCCTGCGGGTGGACCGCGCGCTGGCCGGCGACCGGCGCTCCGGGCAGCGGGTGACCTTTTACCGGCTGGGCGGCGAGGTGGGGGGTATCGGCCAGCGGGTCATCGGCGCGGCCCGCTTCCGTCCCGGCGAGCAGGTGGTCGTGTTCCTGCGCGCCCGCCGGGGCCGGCTGCGGGTCCACGGGATGTTCCAGGGCAAGCTCCGCGTGATCCCCGCCGCGGCCGGCAAGCCGGCGCGGGTGACACCGCCCGTATCGCGGGCGGCGCTGCGGGGCCGAAAGCGCGCCCTGGTCCGACCGGTGGCGCTGTCGGACTTCGAGGCGCGGGTGCGGGCGCTGATCCATGACCCGCGCCAACGCCCACGCCCGGGCGGGGTGCGGCCATGAGCCCAGCGAAGCTCGCGGACGATACCGACAGGGGCCGAGCGAAGACCACGGCCCCGAGCGCGGCCTGGCCGCGGGGACAGGCCGCGCGCCACCGGAGACGCGCAGCGCCGGGAGCGGCGGCCCTGGCGCTGGGCTGCGGGATCCTGCTGCTGCTGGGCGCGGTGGGGCCGGCGCAGGGGTACGTGCGAACCCGGACCGACCGGGGAAACGGGATCCTCTGGGCGGAGAGCTGCGTGTTCCTGGTGCCCCCGCTGGAGATTCCCAGCCCGCTGGACCCGGGCTCGGCCCTCGAGGCCATCGGGCGCTCGGCCGAGACCTGGACCGCCGTGCCCGGGAGCTACCTGCGCCTGGTGGTGCAGGAGGCCGAAGCGGGGTTGTCGGTGCGCTACAACCCGGGCGGCGGCAACAAGAACGCCATCGTGTTCATCACCCAGAGCTGGCAGGACGACCCCTTCGCGGCGGCGCTCACCACCATCACCTACGTGGCCTCCACCAAGCCCTCCGAGGACGGCCGGATCCTGGACACGGACGTGGCCGTCAACCTGGAGGACTTCGAGTTCGCCACCGACGGCGATCCGGATCGCCACGACCTGGCCAACGTGATGACCCACGAATTCGGGCACGTGGTTGGCCTGGACCACACCTGCGATGACGGCCTGGTGGTGCCTACTCCCACCGACGATCAGGGCGAGGAGATCCCGCCTTGCCGCCCCCTGGCCGCCCTGCCTCCGGAGATCACCGCTCCCACCATGTTCAACTATGCCTACCCCGGTGAGCTGGAGAAGACCTCGCTGGAGCCCGATGACGAGGTCGGCCTCGCGGCGATCTACCCCCTGGCCGAGGATCCCGGCCGCTGCGAGCCGCCCGACCTGTCCCCCGATGCGCCCTGCGGCTGCGCCGGCCCCGGCGGTGGCGGCCCGCTGGGGGCGGTCCTGGTCATCCTGCTGCTGGTCGGCCGGTGGTTCCGCACGATGTAGCCCAGGGCAAGGCTCTCCCGGTCGCTCACAACACCAGCTTGTAGCCCGTACCGTAGACGGTGAGGATGTGACGGGGCTGCTTGGCGTCGTCGCCCAGCTTGCGACGGAGCTTGACGATGACGTTGTCCACCGTGCGGTTGCCCGGCCCGGCCCCCGCCCCCCAGACCCTGCGCAGCAGCTCGTCGCGCGACACCACCTTCCCCGCCTCTCCGTGCAGGCGCTTGAGGCACTCGGCCTCGTAGAAGGTCAAGGTCTCCTGCCCCTGCCCCGTGACCACCGACTGGGCGCGCAGATCCACCGCCGCCTCGCCGATGAGGATCGGTCCCTGTGGCGACGTCACGGGGGGGCGCCGCGTGCGGCGCAGCAGGGCGTTGATCCGGGCCACCAGCTCGCCGATGCCGAAGGGCTTGCACACGTAGTCATCGGCCCCGGCCTCGAGCCCCCGGATGATGTCGGTCTCCTGGCTTCGCGCGCTCAGGATGAGGATCGGCACCCGCGGCAACAACCGCCGCAGCTCGCTGCAGACGGTGAAGCCGTTGCGATCCGGGAGCATGAGGTCGAGAATCACGCAGTCGGGAGGGGTGGCGCGAGCGGCCCGCAGCCCCGAGCCACCGTCCAGCGCCGTGGTGACGGCGAACCCCTCGAAGCCCAGGGCGTCCTTGAGCCCGCGGATCAGGTCCGGCTCGTCTTCCACCACCAGGATGCGCTTGGCGTTGCTCATGTCGATGGGTCGTGGCTCTCGCCGTCTCCCGCGGGGCGCGCCTTTGCGTCCGTTGGTACCCCGTGGGGATCGGTTCGTGGGTTCGTCGTCGATTTGGCCATCCGCCCGGCTTCTTTCCCGACTGCGACCGCGTCGTCGTGGCCCGCCTGCGCCGCCGCGGGCCCGCGTGGCAGCCGCATCTCGAACACCGTGCCTCCGCCTGACCGCTCCGCCACGTCCACCTGACCGCGATGCGCCTCGGCCACCAGCCGCACCAGGCTCAACCCGATGCCGCTGCCACGCTCCCGGCTGTGCCGGGCCTGCCGCCCCCGGAAGAAGCGCTCGAAAAGCTGTTGTCGCTCCTCGGCCGGGATCCCCGGCCCGTCGTCTGCCACCCGCAGCCGCCACCGCCCACCCTCGGGACGCAGCGTCACCTCTACGCGGGACGCCCCATACTTTACCGCGTTGTCCAGCAGGTTCAACAGCGCCACCCGCACCGCCTCACGATCCACCACGGCCGGCGCCTCCCCCTCGGGGAGCCGCGTGGCCAGCGTGACCGCCTCGCCGCAGAGCCGCTCCCGCTGCTGCGTCACCGTCTCCTCCACCAGAGCCACGAGATCGGCCCGCTGGAGCTGGGCCACCGGCAGCCCCCGCTCCAGCCGCGACAGGTCGAGCACGTTGTCGATGAGCCGGCTCAGCTTCTCCGTCTCCCGCGTGAGGATGGCGGCGTACTCGGAGCGGCGCGCCGCCGCCCCTGGCCGATCCAGGGCCATGAGCTCCGCGTACATCCGGATCAAGGACAGCGGGGTCTTGAGCTCGTGGGTCACAGTGGTGACGAAGTCCCCCTTCATCCGCGACACGGACCGCTCCTTGCTCACCACCCACAGGAGCATACCGAGGCCCAGCACCGCCCCGGCGAGGCTCCCCAGCATGAGGACCAGGCTGATGCGATCCCGGCGCTCCGAGTGCGCGGCCAGGGGCGCCGCCGCCCGCGGCGCCAGCTCCACATACCACCGATACAGGGTGGTGGGGAACCGCCGCCGCACCCGATCCGACGCCAGATCCGCGGAGAGCCGCTGTCCGTGCACCAGGCGACCCTGCTGATCGACGATGGCGGCGACGTAGCCGTCGGCCAGCACCGCCAGCTCTTCGGCGAGCATCTTGCGCCGCACGTAGTTCATGTTGATCTTCAGCGCCACCAGAAACCGCTCGCCTCGCTGCACCATGAACAGATAGCTGATCAGGTAGTCGCGGCTCCCCAGCCGTATGTGGAGGTGCTTGTGCAAGCCGGGGGCGAGATTCTCGAGCTCGAGCCGCGGCAGGATCCGCTGGCTGAACAGCTCGGTGAACCGCCGCCGCTCGGGGTTCTGCTCCTTGGATGCGTAGTGCAGGATCTCATAGTCCGCGTCCAGCACCAGCGCCCCCTCCACCAGGCTGCTCATGTTGGTGAGCCGGTCCCAAAAGACCTTGAAATCGTCCATGTCCTTCAGATCCACCAGGTCGAACAGCGCGCGATCCTGATCGATGATCCGCTTCTCCACCTTGCGCACGATCTTGTCCGCCAGCGCCACGGTGGACCCGCGCATGGACTGCCGGGTGAGCTCTCCCACCCGCCGGCTGGCGCTCATGGCGAGCACGCCCAGCACGGCGGTGCCCCCCACGATGCTGATGAAGGCCAAGCCCACCAGCAACCACGTCCTGCTCGTCCGGGTCGTCATGTACTCTCGGGGACGCCGGAATCAGGCCGGGAATCGGTCTCCCAGGATTCGCTCGAGCTGTTGCATGAGCTCGTGAAAGGTGAAAGGCTTCTGGACGGCTCCCTCCACGAGGGCCAGATCGTCGGGGGAGGGTCGCTGACCGGTGAGGTAGACGACGGGGAACGTCAGCGCGTCCTGCTGCTGAAGCCGCCGCACCAGCTCCGGACCTTGCAGCGGCTCCATGCACAGGTCCACCAGGGCGAGGTCCACCTGCTCCCGGAGCTGGGGTTGATTGAGCACCTGCTGCGGGTCCGTCACCGCGCTCACCTCCCAGCCCGCCATCTCCCGCAACAGGATCTCGAGCAGCTCGATCATGTCCTGATCGTCCTCCACGAGTAGTACGCGCATGATGCCCCTCATCCTCCGTACCTGTCAGACTCGAGCTTCGCCCTTCTGGCTGCTGCGAACGGCCGAAATCGCGACGAAAGAAGGGCGAAACTCCAGTCAGAGGGGATGTCCCATCCCCCCTCGCCCCGAAAAGGCGCGGTTTTTCGGGGCTCAACCCCGATCATTGCGCTCCTCCGAGGCCATTGTCAGCATAGCAGATGGCGTGGCCGAAAGCTTCACTTCTGCCGTGGTACCACAGGCGCAGCAGGCCACGGTCCTCCCGGAGCACCGCCGGCCCGTCCAGGTACCAATCATCGCACCAGGTGCCGGAGGTAGGCCGTAGCACGGGGTTGTGGGGGAACAGGACCCACTGCCGTCCGTCTCGACCCGCCGTCGCATGCACGATGGAAAAATCCGCCCCCACCCGCAGCACGTACCAGAGTCGGAAGACCTCCAGGTCGGGATCCCACCACAGAGTGGGATCCGCGATCCCCGTCTGCAGCAAGGCGTCGGCCGGAGGGGCCACCACCGGCTGGTTCGTGGCCAGCGGCTCCCCCGGAGGTTGGAGGTTGTCGCGGCGCCAGTGCACGCCGTCGGGAGAGGTCGCCAAACCGAGGGCGGCGGTGAAGGGATCCGCCGGATCAGAACGCCCGGTATAGAGCATCACGAAGTCTCCCGGGCCGCGTTGGACCACGGTCGGATTCGAAACGCCCCGCTCCCAGCTCCCGGTCGCCCCCTGTTTCGGCGACAGCAGCTCGAGGGTCTGCGCGCCAGCGGGGTGGGTCAGGGTCCGTACCAGAGGCTCGAAGCGCTGAAAGTCCTCGGTCCGCACTCCCATGATCCAGGTGCGTCCCACCCGGTCCTCGACACGCTCGGCCACGGTGAAGTACAGCAGCAGGGTCTCCCCGCCGCGGCCGGCGGGCACCAACGCGGACGGACCGTAGAGGTCCAACTCGCCCTCCAACACCCGGTCGGGCTGCTCGCGGGTGATCAGGTTGTGAACGTCCTGGGGGGTCAGCACCGCCTCGGCCGCGGGCACCTTCTCGGGAGCGGTGGCGTCCACGGTCCAGCGCGCGTGACCAATGGCGCCGCGGCCCCCCGCGCGACGCCGACCCGTGTAAAAGAGGTGATAGGCGTCCCGCCACCACACCACCGCGGGGTCCGCCACGACCCCATCGTCCCACTGCCCTGGCGCCCCGGGCGTCAAGAACCGCCCCTCCCCCTGCGCCGGGCGGGGGGTCGGCACCGGATTGCGGCAGCCACCGCCGTCGCGCACCCGGACGGCGGACACCCGCAGCCCCGCCCCGTTGCCGTGCACCAGCAGCCGGGCGGCCTGGTCCGACTCCGGCAGCGGGCGCGCGGAGCGGTAGGTCGGGGCTTGCGCGCGGGAGGGGAAGGGCTCGAGGTCGACGCCCAGATAGAACCGGGCAAAGCCGTCGGCGTCGTAGCGCAGAAATACGGCCACCTCGGAGGCGTCCCAGACCACCTCGTGCTCCACCTGGTTGTCCACCACGAAGTGGATCCGGTTGCCGGAGGTGGCGTCGCCGCTCACCAGCGAGATCCCAACTACCCGATCCATCGGGGGGGCATCGCCCGCGCAGTCGGGCGCCTCCTCCACGGTGCTCTGCCAGGTGAGGGCCACCCCGGCGCGATCCCAGGGGCCGCGCCCCACGTGCAGCCGGGCCGCCACCTCCAGCCCCGACCGCCACCCGAAGGAGCCGGTGGACAGCAGCGCCGCGTCCCGGCAAGGCGCGCAGGTGCCCGACTGAAAGCACCCCGGACAGCGGTTGGGATCGAACCCCGCCCCGTCCGCGGTGCGCTTGGGCGCGGGCACGCCGAAGCTGCTCCAGCGCGAGGCGTCGAATGCGTTGTGCTCGCTGCCCGCCTGGGTCTCGTCGCAGTCCCGCACCAGGGCGGGATCGCTGGGCGCCTCGAGCTCGTCGGCCAATTGCAGCGCCACCAGCGTACAGCAGTGGGGGTCGTCCTGGCACGAGTCGTCCTGGCAATCCACCAACCCGTTGTCGTTGTTGTCCAGGCCATCGGCGCAGCCGTCCTGCAGCGACTCGTTGCACGGCGCCCACTGAGCACAGCCGGGATCGCGGCAGTCGGTCTCCCCGTCGCGATCGTTGTCTACCCGGTCCTGGCAGGCCTCGGCGCTGCGCTCCTGGCAGAAGTCGAAAGCCTGGCAGCCCACCTCGGCGCAGTCCGCCAGACCGTTTTGGTCGTTGTCCACGCCATCCCGGCAGCGTTCCGGAGTGGTCTCCAGCAGGAGGTTGGGATCGAAGTCCAGCAGCAGCGAGCAGCCACAGGCCCCGAGGGCCGCGATCAGGACCAACCCCACCCCCACCGGTTGCTGGCGCGCCTGCCGTCGCATCAGAACCGCCCTCCGTAGGAGACCCCGGCGAGGCCGGGGCCCACCAGCGGCACCACGGTGCCAGAGGAGGGCGAGGGCCGAAGCCGCCAGGTGACGAACGCCGTCACCACGCCCATGAACACGCCGGTGGCAAACAGGCCGTCGGCCCACACCGCGGCCTGTTGTCCCCGTCGGCGCACCGACGCCCGCGGGAGGTCCTCGTACTCCGCGCGGAGGCTCGAGGCCGTGATGGCGACCACCATCCCGCTTACCAGCAGCGTGCCGGTGACCGCCGTCCCGGAGATAAACCAAGCCATCTGTCTTCGGCTGGTGGCCGGCGCGAGCTTCACCCGCGCGAGGGTGATCTGGTTGTCCGAGATGGTAACGCGCTGCTCCCAGGTCTGATGGTCCTTCTTGCGCACGTACACGCGGTAGGTCCCCACCTGGAGCCGGTGCTTTCGCAGCGGGGTCTCTCCCACCTCCTCCTGCTCCACCTGCACCGTCGCGCCATCGACGTTGCACACCACCCGGAGGTGTCCGTAGCGGGGCTTCGGGCGCAGATCCACGAAGAGGCTCGCCTGGTCGCCGGGGCGGACGTCCACGTGCCGGGTCACCGGGTAGTATCCTTCGCGCACCACCCGCACCGTGTGCCGTCCCGGCCGCACCACGCGGTTGACGGGCGCCAGGGGCGCCTGGCTTGGGTCTTCGTTGTCGATGATCACCTTGGCCCCGGCCGCGGACGCGGAGATCCGCAGGGAGCTCTGTCGCTTGAGCTGAAAGTCGTGGTAGTTGGATTTCCCCACGTCCACTTCGATCTCCTTGTTGACCGGGAGATAACCACCGGCGGTGACGTAAAGCGTGTACTGCCCCGGCTCGAGTCGCATGGTAAAGGGGGTCCGTCCCCGAACCTTCGCGTCGGGGCCGCCCAGGTAGATCGCCGCGCCCGCGGGGTAGGAGGTGACCTTCACGGGCACCCGCGCGCGCTCGAGCAGCCGCTCCAGACGCCGCTTGGCCCGGGCCACGAAGGCCGCCGAGGGCTTCGACTCCAGGTAGCGGCGCAAGTGGACGATGGCCTCGATCGGATCCTTGAGCTTCTCGTAACAAAGCGCGATGTTGTACGAAAGCGACGGCCGGTACACGAGATCCGCGGCGGCGTGAAAGTGGCGCAGGGCCGCCTCGTAGTTGCCCTTGCGGTAGGCCACGGTCCCGCGCCGAAAGCGCTTGTTCGCCTCCCGTTTGAGCAAACGCTGCTTGGCCGAACGCTGCTTGGCCGACTGGCGCCCGGACGCGCCCGGGCGGCTGGGCGCCGCGGCGGACTCCGCCGCCCCCCCCAGCCCGAAAAGACCCGCCAGGACGATCGCCCAGCAGAAGACGCAACGCGGCTGCCTGCGAACCGACGGCCGACTTTCTGAATCAGAAATCATTGCGTGATCACGTCGTCGGGGAGGGTGCCCGTCATGGGGCGGCGGCGCAGAGGGGTGAGCCGCCGGTAGGGCAGCTCACGATCCCGGTTGGGCAGCACGTCCACTTTCTGCGGAATGTAGCCCCGATGGCGTAGATACAGCGTCAGGGGCTCGAGCCCGTGGGGGAGCTGGAACCGCCCGGGGCACACGCCGTAGGTCACCTGGTCGTCCGCGTCGGTGACCCGCACGTCCCGGGGTCGCGTGCGACACCGGATGGTCACGCGGCGCGGCCGGCGCGGGGCGGGCCGCTTTGCCCCCTCACGCCCCCCGGGCGAGGTCGAACCCATGGCCTGACCGGTGCGCCGTCGGGCGTCGTCGCCCATCCCGCGGCGGGGACGAGCCCGCCGACGGTCCCCGTCTTCGTCTCCTCCCACCGCCGCGGGAGTGGACGTGGCGGTGAGCGCGGCGCTGGCGCGACCGGGAGGCGCGGCCGGATCGGCCTCGCCCCGACCCCAGAGCCACCACAGGGTCACTCCCACGGCGACGAGCACCACGAGGCCCAGGACCGCCAGCCACGTCACCGGCCGCTTGCGCGGCGCCGCCGTCTGGGCCGCCGTGCGCCGCAGCACGCTGGAGGGGGTGGTCAGCGCGATGAGGGCGTCCCCCGACAGCGCCTGCTCCTGGCTCTCGGCGCCTCCGGAGGCTCGCGCCAGCTCCACCGCGGCGGCGGTGGGATCCAGGTCGGCCAGACAGCCCAACAGCGCCTTTTCCATCTCCGTCATGTCCCCGAAGCGATCCGCGGGATCTTTCTCCAGGGCCTTGAGAATGGTGTTTTCCAGCAGCGAGGAGATCCGGGGGTTGTGCTCCGATGGGGGACGCGGCGTCTCGCTGGCGTGCTTGGTGATGAGCCCGATGGGGGTCCGCGCCGTAAAGGGCAGACGCCCCGTGGCCCCCTCGTACAAGATGATGCCCAGGGCATAGATGTCCGTGCGGCCGTCCACCTCGCGCACGCCGTCGGCCTGCTCCGGCGCCATGTAGTACGGCGTCCCGAGGATCTGGCCGGTCTTGGTGAGCCGCTCGTCGCTGTCCACGTCGAGCTCCGAAGCCCGGGAGATGCCGAAGTCCACCACCTTCACCTGCTCCGGCTCGCCCTCTTCGCGCGCCACGAAGACGTTTCCGGGCTTGAGGTCGCGGTGGACGATTCCCTTGCGGTGCGCGGCCCCGAGGCCGCGGCAGGCCTGCAGGCACAAGCGCACCACCCGCGCCAGATCCGGCTCCCCGGCCCCGCGAATGATGTGCGCGAGGTCCTCGCCTTGGAGAAACTCCATCACCATGTAGGCGACGCCGGCCTCGGTGAAGTCGAAGTCGGTGATGTTGATGATGTGCCGGTGGCCCACCTGGCTGGCGGCCTCGGCCTCCAGCTTGAACCGGATCACCGCCTCCCGGTCGCGCAGCAGGTCCGCGAAAAGCAGCTTCACCGCCACGCGCTTGCGAATCCGGCGGTCCTCCCCCTCGAACACCGCGCCGAATCCCCCGGCCCCCACGATGCGCTTGAGCTCGTAGCGCTCCCCCAGCACCTGGCCAATGAAGTCCTCGGCCAACCGCTCATGACGATCCTTGGTGGTGGCGCCCACCTTCTCCCGGGAATCGGATCCGGGCGTGGCCACCGTGGGATCGAATGCAACGTCCTGATCACTCAAGGTAAGCCATCCTGGGCGGCTCGGGCAGCCGGTTAACGAAAGAGCATATCCAATGGACCCTCGAGTATGGTCGAGCCCCCCGGGGAAGTCAACCAGGACCCCGCGACACATGCGCGAAAACATTGAAAATATTCAGTGAGTTGAACGGCATGGCCTCCACGGGACCGTTGGGACGTCACGGTCCCACCGCGGGCCTGACCGCTCAGCACCGGATCGACCGACCGGGGCTCGTTGGAGGTTAGTCCCTTACCGAGCAAATTCTGCGCACTTGAGCGATATTGTGCCCTGGCGTCGGCGATTGGCCCTCGGCGGGGCGCCTGGGGGCCGCCGCAGAGGGGGGCGGGGGCCGGCCGGACGCCCGGCGGCGGCCACAGCGCAGATGGCTTTGTTGGAGCCGAGGTTGACGGCGCGCCCCCGAGGCTCGACACTGAGAAGATCCCAGGAACCCGTGAGGTGGCTGATGCGCGTACTGAACACCGACAAGCTGCTCGGCAAGGACCTGTTCTCCAAGGATGGATGGCAGCTCGGCACCATCGACTCGCTGGACGTGGACGTGGAGGCGTGGCAGGTGTTATCGGTGCACGTCAAGCTCCAGCGCTCGGTGCTCGAAGATCTACAGCTCAAGCGCCCGCTGCTGCGCACCCAGAAAATTCAGATCTCGGTGGAGGAGATCGCGGGCGCGGCCGACAGCGTGGTGCTCGAACGCCCCCTGGAGGACGTGGTCTTTTCCGGGGGCAAGCCCGCGCCGCAACCCGAAGCACAGAGTGAGGCAGCAGAACTCTCGGAAGCGGAGGCGGCAAAGGACCCCGCCGAGCCCGAATCCTGACGCCGCTCCGCGTCGCTTCGCCTCGGGTCGAAACCGACCCGCGGCGAAGCTCAGGCCGCGTTCACGAACAAGGTGTCCAGTTCAGGGCGCCGAGGCGCAATTCTGTCAAGAAGCGAGGAGGGCG
>CAYFWA010000078.1:0-14673 GCA_964346625.1 uncultured Myxococcales bacterium | reverse complement strand
GGGCGTGGGGGGCGTGGGCGGCGTGGGCGGCGTGGGCGGCGCGGACGGCGCGGGCGCGGCGAGCTTGGCTGTGGTTGCTCTTGCTGCTGCCGTCCGCGGCGGTGTTGGCCGGCGTGGGGTGCGGGGATGACGGGGGGACCGACATCCCGGAGGCGCAGTGGGCCTACGCCCGGCAGATCACCGACACGGGGGATCTGATCGGGGGGCCCATCGCCGATGGACAGGTGGGCGACTACCTGATCGGCAACGCCAAGGTGCGGTTCGTGATCCAGGGAGCCGACGACCCGCGGACCCTGCTGCCCTACGGGGGCACGGTGATCGACGCGGACGTGGTGCGATCCCCCGGCGAGCCGGGCCAGGATCGGCTCCAGGAGGTGGGCACGGTGGCGGGCTACATCCGTTTGGTGCGGCCCACCGACATCGAGGTGGTCTCGGCGGGCCGAAGCGGCAAGCCCGCCATCATCCGGGTCACCGGCGTGGACGGGGGGATGCCCCTCATCGACACCATCTTGCCCCTGGGCTCCAGCGAGCTGGCAGTACAGATCGACTACATCCTGGAGCCGGGGGCCGAAAGCCTGCGCATCGAGACCACCTACACCAGTCGCAAGGAGTCGGGCAGCGCCCGGCCGGTGAAGCCGGGCGACGCCCTGCTCATGAGCGATCTGCTGACCCTTTGCACCGGCCCGGAGCCGGGCTGCGGGGTGAGCGATCCGCCGCTGCGGCCGCGCTGGATCTCGGCCCACGCCGGTGACGCCGTGGCCTACGCCTACTTCACCAGCGGCGGGGAAACCCAGATGCGGGTGGAGCTGCAGCAAGACGACCTGTGGCTGCTCACCGCGCCGGCCTACTCCCTCGGCCCCCTGGAGTCGGCCACCTTCACCCGCTACCTCGCGGTGGCCGCGGGCCCGGCCGGGCTGTGGCCCGAGGTGCTGCGTCGCCAGCACGCCCACGCCACCCCGGAGTCGGAGCCCGCGGCCCTGGCCACGGTGGCGGGCACGGTGACGCTGGATGATGGTGGCCCGGCGCCCGGCGCCGCGGTGGACGTGCGCGACCCGGACGGCGCCTGGCTCACCCGCGCCATCGCCGACGCGGACGGGGCCTTCTCCGCCCGGGTGGAGCCCGGGCCCGTGGCGCTCACCGCCTCGGCCGGGCTGCGGGTCACCCCGGATCCAGTGCCCGCGGACACCAGCGCGGGGGACGCCTCGGGCGTCGCCCTCAGCCTGCCCGCCCCGGCCTGGGTGGAGCTGGACCTGCGCGACGCCGACGACGTGCCCCTGCCGGCCCGGGTGGACTTTCACCCCGGCCACGACGCCACGCCGGTGGGCCGCGGCGAGCACACCTTCTGGTCGGTGGACGGCGGCGGACGCCTGGAGCTGCCCCCGGGCGACTGGACCGCCGTGGTCACCCGCGGCTACGAGTACGACACGGATCAGGTGTTCCTCACGGCGGTGGCGGGGCAGAGCGAGCCGATGGCCGCGGCCTTGACGCACGTGGTGGACACCCAGGGCTACCTGGCGGTGGACCCGCACTCTCATACCCGCTACTCCATCGACAGCCAGATCGACGAGCGAGCCCGCGTCGCCCAGGCCGCGGCCGAGCACGTGGAGGTGGTGGTCAACACCGAGCACGACGTCATCTACGACATGCAGCCCGACGTGGTGCGGGTGGGCGCCCAGGGCGTGCTGCGCGGCGTGCCGGGCATCGAGATCTCCCCGCTGTACGGCCACATCAACGCCTACCCCGTGAGCGACGACGACGCCGATCGCCAAAAGAGCTGGCCGGTGGCCTGGTGGGTCACCGACGAGCAGGGTGAGGTCATCGGCCCGCGCAACCCCACGGCCATCTTCGCCGACCTGCGCGACAAGCTCCACGCCCAGGTGATCCAGCTCAACCACCCCCGCGAAGGCCAGGGCGTGCTCAACTTCGCCGACTACGACCCTGTGGTGGGCTTCGACGGCGTGTCCGAGGACCTGCTGAGCACCGACTTCGACACGGTGGAGATCCAGAACGCGGGCTACGACGACTCGGACGCCGAGACCCTGCTGGACTGGTACTCCTTTTTGAATCAGGGCCTGTACACCACCGCGGTGGGGGTCTCGGACTCCCACGGCCTGTCGCGGATGCTGGGCGTCGCCCGCACCCTGGTGGCGGTGCCCGATGACGTCATCTCACAGGAGCTGGACCTGCAGCCGCTGTGGGACAACCTCCGGGCGCAGCGGGCCACGGTGGTCTGCGGTCCCTTCGTGGAGCTGTGGGCCCTGGCCGACGCCGGCGCGGACCCGTCTGAAGCGGCCATGGGGCAGCAGGTCACCCGCACCAGCGGCCCGCTACGGGTTCGCGTGCGCGTCCAGGCCGCCCCCTTCGTCCAGACCGCCCGGCTGCACCTGGTGGTCAACGGCCAGACCGTGCAGACCCTCGATTTGCCCGCGCCCGGGACGCCCCCGGCTGCGCTGCGCCTCGATCAGGAGCTCGATGTCGACTGGACGGGGGGCGACGCCTGGATCGTGGCCATCGTGGAAGGGGACCAGCCCATGTGGCCTCTGGTCTCCGAGCTCCCTCGGGGGGTCACCAACCCCGTGTACGTGGACCGCGACGGTGACGGCGCCTGGACCCCGCCCGGCCTGTAACCCACCCCTGCTTTGCGTCTCCTCGGCGGTTGAGCTCCTGCTCCACCCCCGACTCTGGGCTTGACACTTCCGAGCAAGCGTCTAGTGATCGGTGCGGGCGCCTCCGCTTGGCGCATCGCGTCGTCTGCGTCCCCAGACGCAGCGGCGCGCGAGCCGTGACGCCCCAAAAACAGCCTCTGCTCGAGGTCCCACACGCCCGCTCCGGCTCGGCTCGACCGCCCCTGAGCGGGCGCCCTTTCGGTGGACGCCCCCGGGTGGGTGCGGGACCCGAGGAGGCCGCCTCCGCGAGAGCACCATGCGCGTCACCGTCGTCGATAACTTCGACTCGTTCACCTACAACCTCGTGCAGGCGTTGCAGGTGCTGGGCGCGGAGGTGACGGTGCACCGCAACGATGCCCTGGCGGCGGCCCGGCTGGTGGACGCCACGCCGGATCGCATCCTGATCTCGCCGGGGCCCGGGGGGCCGGCCGAGGCGGGGATCTCCCGCGAGGTGATCCGGCTTTCCCTGGGGCGGGTGCCCCTGCTGGGCGTGTGCCTGGGCCACCAGTGCCTGGCCGAGGTGCTGGGGGGCCGGATCGCCCGGGTGGCGCCCATCCACGGCAAGACCTCGGCGGTGCACCACGACGGAGTGGGGCTGTTCGCCGGGCTGCCCGAGCCCTTCTCGGCGGCCCGCTATCACTCCCTGGCGGTGGACCCCGAGCGCGTACCCGCGGAGCTTCGGCCCTCGAGCTGGACCGCCGATGGCGTAATCATGGGCCTGCGACACCGGGAGCTGTCGGCGGCCGGCGTCCAGTTCCACCCCGAGTCCTTCATGACCCCGGCCGGGCCAGCGCTGCTGGCCAACTTCCTGTCTGCGGGCTTCGAGCAGCAGCGGGCCGATGAGCCGGACCCGGGCGCGGAGACCCCCGCGCCCGGTGACGAGGCGGCGAGCGACGGGCTCGTCGCGCTCGGGCTGGCGGCGGCCCGGGAGCACCGGGCGTGAGCGCCCCGCCGGACGCCGCGGCGGCCATCCCGCCGGGCGCCCGCGCGGCAGCCGACGCAAAGCGCGGCGCGCGGGTGTTTCCCTGCGCGCTGGCGCCGGTGGAGGTGCTGGGGCGCCTGGCCGACCAGCGCCACCCCTTTTTGCTGGACTCGGCCGGCAGCGACCGCCCCGCCGGCGGCCTCCACCCCGGCGGCCTCCACCCCGGCGGCCCCTCCCGCTCCGGCGACCGCCCCCACCCCGACGGCCGCTTCTCCGTGCTCGGCTGCAACCCCTGGGCCCTGCTGCGGGCCAAGGACGGACGCGCGTGGCTGGAGCTCTATCCCGACGAAGACCACGCGAATAAAGCGGTGCGCGAGCTGGGGGACCCCCTCGCGGCCCTGTCCGCCCTGGAGGCCGCGCTCCGGGTGGACGCGCCGCCCCCGGCGCCGCTGGCCTTTGCCGGCGGCGCGGTGGGCTACCTCGGCTACGACCTGGGCCGGGACATCGAGCGGATCCCCCGGAACACGGTGGACGACCTGGGCACAGACGACCTGTGTCTGGCCTGGCACGACTGGGCGCTGGTCTTCGATCACGCCGAGCAGCGCTGGTGGCTCGCGGCCACGGCCCGCCATCCCGGCCAGCGGGCCCTCGAGACCCTGCTCGACGAGCGCGAGGTGTGGCTGGCGCAGAGGCTGGCGCGGAGGCTGGCGCGCGACCCCGAGGCGGGGGTCGACTCGAGCGGCCTCGTGCCGCTGACCCCTGCTCACGTCGCGTCCCCCGCAGAGGCGGAACCCTCCCCGGCGGCGGTGTCTGCGCGCCGGGGCTTTTCCCCCCAGGCCTATGTGGTCGCCGTGGGCCAGGCCATCGAGCACATCCGCGCCGGGGACATCTACCAGGTGAACCTGTCGCAGCGTTTCGACGTTCCCCTGGCCGCCGGCACCTCTCCGCTGACGCTTTACGGGCGCCTGCGGGCGCGGACGCGGGCGCTGTTCAGCGCGTACCTGGACACGCCGTCGGCCAGCGTGCTGTCGCTGTCGCCCGAGCGCTTCCTGCGGGTGCGCGGCCGCGCCGTGGAGACCTGCCCCATCAAGGGCACCCGCCCGCGCGGGGCCGACCCCCAGCAGGACGCCGCCCTGGCCGCGGCGCTCACGGCCAGCGCCAAGGACCGGGCCGAGCTGTCCATGATCGTGGACCTGGAGCGCAACGACCTGGGCCGGGTCTGCGAGCCCGGCACGGTCCAGGTGGCCGAGCACGCGGCGCTGTATACCCTGGCCACGGTGCACCACACCGTCACCCGGGTGGCAGGCACCCTGCGGTCCGACGTGGACACGGCGGCGCTTTTGCGCGCCACCTTCCCGGGGGGCTCCATCACCGGCGCGCCCAAGATCCGCGCCATGGAGATCATCGAGGCGTTAGAGCCCACCCGCCGCGGGGTCTACACCGGAGCGGTGGGCTACCTCGACTACGGGGGAGACCTGGACCTCAACATCGCCATCCGCACCGTGCCGGTGATCGGGGACACGGCCTACGTCCAGGCCGGCGGCGGCATCGTGGCGGAGTCGGATCCAGACGCAGAGCACGAGGAGACCCTCACCAAGGCGGCGGCCCTGCTGGAGGGTCTCGGTGCCCGGGTGCCGTAGACTAGACCTCGACGTCAGGAATGCGCGGTCCGCTTGGACGCCGGCGTGTGCTGCAGGGCGAAGTAGGCCCGCGTAAGGCGGCGGCCCTGCTGGAGGGTCTCGGTGCCCGGGTGCCGTAGACTAGACCTCGACGTCAGGAATGCGCGGTCCGCTTGGACGCCGGCGTGTGCTGCAGGGCGAAGTAGGCCCGCGTGTCGCGCAGGATCTCCGGCATGAGCAAAAGCAGCGCGATGAGGTTGGGCACCGCCATGAAGGTGATCACCATGTCGGCGATGTTCCACACCAGGGTGAGCTTGAAGATGGCGCCCAGGAACAAAAATCCGCAGAACACCACGCGGTAGACGAAGACCCAGACGTCCGAGTGGGTGAAGTACGTCACGCAGCGGTCCCCGTAGTACGACCAGCTCACCGCGGTGGAGAAGGCGAACAGGCACGCCGCGAAGGTCACCAGGTGCTGTCCGTAGTATTGGGGCAGGCCCACGGAGGCGAGGCCGCGGGCGAAGGCCGCGGTGGTGAGGGGGGCGCCCTCCTCGGCCCGGAAGTCACCGAACATCACGATCACCAGGGCGGTCATGGTGCAGATGAGCAGGGTGTCGATGAAGGGCTCGGTGAGGGCCACCAGCCCCTCTCGCACCGGGTACTCGGTGCGGGCGGCGGCGTGGGCGATGGGGGCGCTGCCCTGCCCCGCCTCGTTGGAAAACAGCCCGCGCTTGATGCCCCAGAGCATGGTGGCAAAAAAGCCGCCGCCCACGGCCCGGCCGGTGAAGGCGTCCTGCAGGATGAACCCGAAGGCGTCGGGGATGCGCGAGGCGTGGCTCAGCAGGATGATGAGACCCGCCCCCACGTACAGGGCCGCCATGAAGGGCACCAGGATGGAGGCCACCCGCCCGATGCGCCGGATGCCCCCCACGATCACCATGAACACGAGCCCGGAGACGATGACGCCGGAGATCCACACCGGAACGCCATAGGTGGACTTGAGCCCGTCGGCCATGGAGTTGGACTGGGCCATGTTGCCCGTGGCGAAGGAGCAGAAGATGGCCGACAGGGCGAACACCCCGGCCAGCACCACCGCCAGCCGCCCGATCTTGGGCTCCAGGGCCCGTCGGATGTAGTACATGGGCCCCCCGGAGACCACGCCGGCCTGGTCCACCTCCCGATACTTCACCGCCAGGGTGCACTCGGCGTACTTGAGGGTCATGCCCAGAAAGCCCGTGACCCACATCCAAAACACGGCGCCGGGGCCGCCCCAGGCGATGGCCAGAGCTACGCCGGCGATGTTGCCGATGCCCACGGTGGCCGACAGCGCGGCGGACAGGGCCTGGAAGTGGCTGACCTCTCCGGCGTCGTGCTCGTCGTCGTAGCGACCCGCCACCAGGGCGAAGGCGTGGCCCAGCTTGCGGACCTGGATCGCCTTGAGGATGATGGAAAGCAGGATCCCCGTGGGCAGAAGCAGCGCGATGAGCAGGTAGGGGCCCACCTGGCTGTTGTACAGCGAGATGAGATCGGTGGGCACGGTGCCCGACGCGGCGTCAGAGAGGGGACCCGTGGGATCGAGCAGCGGCCCGGCGGTTGCCGTGGATGGGGCGGACGCGGTGGACACGGCGGACGCGGTGGACGCGGTGGACGCAGTGAATAGGGTGGGTGCGCTCATGCCTTCGATTTCGGGCTCGGGGTCTCAGGGCTCGGGGATTCGGCTTCGCGTTCGGTGCCTCGCGAGGCTTTCACGCGGGCTGGAGCCAGGGCGCCGCTCCGGACGCGGGGGGCGCGACCCGGCCCGGGCGCCGGCCGGCCGCGGGGACCCCGCGGGCATGGTACCCCGGACCGGGGTCGACGGCTCAGGGCTGCTCGTCGCGCTGCATCTGGCGGCGGTAGGCCTCCAGAAATTCGCCCACGCCGTTGACGTAGCCCACCAGGTAGCCGGCCTCGTCGTAGCCGAGGGCCTGCTCGGCCAGGGAGGCCTGCAGATCCCGGGGCATCTCCTCGCGGGTGTAGCGGCTGATGCGCCGCTCCAGCAGGGCCGAAAAGCCCCGGAGCTGCGCCGGGGTGAGCGTGCGCGCGGCGTCCTCGAAGCCCCGATCGTGGCCGCGGTTGCGGCTGGTGGCGAAGTCGGCCTTGCCGCCCAGGGCCCGCAGCTCGGGGCGGTTGTCCAAAGCCTCTTGCACCAGGCCCTCGCGCCAGATGCGTTTTTGCTCCTCGGCGTCGGGGCCGCCGGCGGCGACCTGGGGCTCGGCTCCCGGGTTCTTTTCGTCGGTCATGGCTCTTTACCCTCCACGCGCCCGCGCGTGAGCTCGCTCGCGCGCGCGCTCGCGCGCCCGCGCGCCCACTTGGGTGCAGCAGGCGGCGCGCGCCGCGCGCCGCAAACCGTGCGCCGGCCGCGGCCGCAGTCTACAGCAGCTCGCCGGGCCCGGCCAGGGGGAGGATCACCCGGAAGGTCGAGCCCTGCCCGGGCTCGCTTTGCAGGGAGATGGAGCCGCCGTGGCGCTGCACCATTTGGCACCGATTTGGCCTTGCGCCCTTGCCCCTCCTACGGTAGACAGGCCCGAGCTTTTAGAAGGATTTCAAGCAAAACGCACAACGCACAACGCACTGCGCACCGCGCGTAACGCAACCCCCTGGCCCCCGAGCCCACCGCCATGCAGAAGAACACGGGCGCTTTCCTTTCCAACTCCTTCCGCGGTCCCCTCGGCCGCCTGGCCGACGCTGGCATCGACTGGGATGCCGTCGGCTTTCGGTGCGGCCTGGAGATCCATCAGCAGCTTTTGACGAGCCAGAAGCTGTTTTGCCGGTGCCCCGCCGGCCAGTACTCGGACCATTTCGACGCCGAGGTGCTGCGCCACATGCGACCCACCCTGTCGGAGATGGGGGAGTACGACGGCACCGCCCTGATGGAGTTCAAGACCCGCAAGGAGATCCTCTACCGGCTCAACCGGGACTCGGTGTGCACCTACGAGATGGACGACACGCCGCCCTTCGAGATCAACCAACGGGCGGTGGACATCGCCCTGCAGATCGCCCTTTTGTGCGGCTGCTCGCTGGTGGGGGAGCTGCATGTCATCCGCAAGCAGTACCTGGACGGCTCCATCCCCGCCGGCTTCCAGCGCACCGCCATCGTCGGAGTGGACGGGCGCATCCCCTTTCGCGATCGCGAGCTGCGCATCCGACAGGTGAGCGTGGAGGAGGACGCCTGCCGGGAGGTGAGCGACCGGGGCCACACCATTACGTTTCTCACCGACCGGCTGTCCATGCCCCTGGTGGAGGTGGTCACCGAGCCCGAGCTGTACACGCCCTCGGAGGCCGGGGAGGCGGCCGAGGTCATCGGCGATCTGATGCGGGTGACGGGCCGGGTGAGGCGGGGCCACGGCGCCACACGCCAGGACGTCAACGTCTCGGTGACGGGAGGCACGCGGGTGGAAATCAAGGGCGTGCCACGGATCAAGATGATCCCGCCCCTGGTGCGCAACGAGGCCCTGCGCCAACGCGCCCTGCTGCGCATCCGCGACGAGCTGCGGGCCCGGGAGCCGCGCACCCGCACCTCCTTCGTGCGGCCGGTGGACGACCTGCTGGGGGACCTGGCAGATCCCACCCTCCACCGGGCGCTGGCCGAGGCCCCGGCGGTGAAGGCCGTGCGCGTGCCCGGGGGTCAGGCCGTGCTCCACGCGCCCACCCAGCCGGGGCGCACCTTTGTCGACGAGCTCGCCGGACGCATCCGGGTCATCGCTTGTTTGGACCACCACCCGAACCTGCTGCCGCCGCCGGAAAACGGCCCCCTCACCGGACGGGCCTGGCACCGCATCCGCCACCGGGTGCGCGCCCGCAAGGAGGACGCGGTGGTGGTGTGCTGGGGGCCCGAGGCCGACGTGGACACCGCCCTGCAGGAGGTGGTGGATCGCTTCGAGGAGGCCCGCCAGGGGATCCCCAACGAGACCCGCCAGGCGCGCCGCAAGGGGCGCACGGACTTCGAGCGGATCCTGCCCGGTCCGGACCGGATGTACCCGGACACGGACTCCCCGCCCCACTCCATCGCCGCCGAGCGCATCAAGGCGCTGCAGGCCGATCAGCCCACGCCCCCCTGGGAGCGCGCCCGGGTGCTGCGCGACCACGGCGTGCCCGCCCAGCAGCTCCGCGCGCTGGTGCTCAGCCCCCGCTATCCCCTGGTGGAGCGGTTGCTTGGCGACGGCCACCCCGGGCCGCGGGTGGCCCACCTGATCGCCAACCTGCTGCCCGGGCTCACCCGCCGCGGCTGGCTGCCCCCGGCAGCGGCCGGGCGGGAGGCGGTGCCCGACGCCACCCTGGAGCAGCTCCTGGCACACCTGCGCGAGGGCCGGATCACCCGCGACGCCTTGCCCCGGGTGCTGCGGGCGCTCGGGGAGCGGAACGCCTCGCCCTCGGACTCGACCCCGAAGTCCCCTTCCACCACGACCGACGGCCTGGAGGCGCTGTACCAGGAGCTGGGGTTGACTCCCTTGCCGCGGCCCCTCGCTCAGGTCGTCCAGGACACCCTGCGGCAGGCCCCCGCCCCCCGTGCGGAGGATCCTTCGGCGCGCGAGCGGCACGTCATGGGGGTGGTGATGGCGACGCTGCGGGGCCGCGTGACCGGCCGCGAGGTGCGAGACGAGGTGACGCGGCAGCGCCAGGAGGTGCGGCATGTCGGCTAGCGGCGAGATCAACCCGAAGAGCGCAAGCGACGCGAAGAGCACGAGCGATGCGAAGAGCGCAAGCGACGCGTCGAGCGCGAGCAACGCATCGAGCGCGAGCAACGCGTCGAGCGACGCCTACAAGGGGTATCGCGGGGCCGCCCGGTCGGTGCTCAAGGAGCACGGCGTGCGGGTGTGGTCGGACGTGGAGGCGGACACCTCCCGCGGCCGGTTCGAGGGCATCGTGCTGCCCCGCTCCGAGACCGAGGACGACCAGCACATCGTGCTCAAGCTGGCCAGCGGCTACAACGTCGGGCTCCGGGTGGACACCGTGCGCACCCTCACGGAGCGCGGCTTTCGGGAGGCGCACTACAAGATCCCGGAAAAGGAGTTCCCCTACAACGAGGCCAAGCCCAACGTCACCCTGCTGGGCACCGGCGGCACCATCGCCTCCCGGCTGGACTACCGCACGGGCGCGGTGATCCCGGCCTTCTCCCCGGGCGAGCTGTTCGGCGCCGTGCCGGAGCTAGCCGACATCTGCAACATCACCACCAAGAAGCTCTACGGGGTGTTCTCCGAGAACATCGGGCCCACCCACTGGATGGGCACGGCCCGGGCCATCGCCGAGGAGATCGAGGCCGGCGCCGACGGCATCATCATCGGCCACGGCACCGACACCATGCACTACACGGCGGCGGCCCTTACCTTCATGGTGCAAAAGCCCCCGGTGCCCATCGTGATGGTGGGCTCGCAGCGCTCCTCGGATCGGCCCTCGTCGGACGCGGCCCTCAACCTGATGCACGCCTCCTGGGCGGCGGCCCACGGCCCCATCGCCGAGGTGATGGTGAGCATGTTCGGGCCCACCTCGGACCGCTACGGCCTTTTGCACCGGGGAACCCGGGTGCGCAAGATGCACTCGTCGTACCGCTCCACCTTCCGCACCCTGGGTGACAACCCCCTGGCCACCGTCACCCGTGAAGGCATGGAGCTCATGGTGGACCGCTACAACCCCCGGCGGCCCGGCGACCGGGAGGTCGCCCTGGACGCGGTGTTCGAGGAGAAGGTGGCGATCCTGTATTACTACCCCAACATGCAGCCGGACATCGTGGAGGCCCTCATCGACAACGGCTACAAGGGGATCGTCATCGCGGGCACCGGTCTCGGACACGTGAACAAGCCGCTGTACCCCGTGCTCAAAAAGGCCGTGGACCGCGGCATCCACATCTACATGACCGTGCAGACGCTGTGGGGCTACGTGCAGATGTTCGTCTACGACACCGGGCGCGACATCATGAGCTTCGGCGTGGTGCCGGCGGCCAACATGCTGCCGGAGGTGGCCTACGTGAAGCTCGGCTGGGCCCTGGGCCACAGCGATGATCCCGAGGAGGTCCGCCGGCTGATGCTCACCCCGGTGGCCACCGAGATCACCGACCGCGAGCCCATCGACGGCTACCTCGTGATGCAGGGCCGGCTCCCCGAGATGGAGGCCTTTTTGAAGGGGCATCTACGGTAGCGACCAGCGTCGCACCGCTACGAAGACCATCGAGCCGATTTCAGGGTGCTGGGGGCGTCTCGGTATCGGTATCGACATCGGTATCGGGCTCGCGGACGAACAGCACCTGCTGGGCCGTCCAGTCCAGCGCCACCACCACCGTGTTGGGGAGAAACCGGTTCATGCCGAGCCGGCGCGTGAGCAGGCGCACCACGCCGCCGTGGGTCACCAACAGGTGCCGACCCGCGGGCAGCTCCGCGAGGAAGCCGTCCACCCGGGCGCTGAGCTCCGCCAGGGTCTCCCCCCCGGGCGCCTCGAAGTCGTCGAAGGCCAGCAGGGCCTCGGCAAGCTCGGGCTCGAGCTCGTCCCAGCGCCGCCCCTCCAGGTCGCCGAAGTCCATCTCCCGCAGCCGCCGGTCCACCTGCGGTTCGCCCCAGGCCAACCGCGCGGTCCGTACGGCGCGCTGCAGGTCAGAGGACCACACGCCCTGAAAGCTCACGCCCCGCACCAGGGGCCGCAGGGCCCGGGCCTCGGCCACCCCCTGCGCGGTGAGGGCGACATCGGAGTGACCGGAGAACTGGGCGCGCTGGTTCGCCACGGTCTGGCCGTGGCGAACCAGCCACAGCTCCAGGGCGGACGTTCCCGGCAGGGGTGGATCGGTAGGCGGATCGGTAGGCGAATCGGTCACGTTGGGCGTGCGGGCCGAAGATCTCGGGGCGCTACTCCTCGATGAGGTCCTCGGCCTCCTCCATCATCTTCTCGTAGATCTTCTGGGAGGAGACCTCCAGCCGCTGCATGGCGTCGGACAGCGCGGCGTTTACGGTGGCGCCGTCGTCGAGCATCCGCTTGAGCACGTTGACGTCCTCGTCGATGTCGGCGCGATCCTTGTCGTCGAGCACGTCCCCGAACTCCGACAGGGCCTTCTCGGCGCCATAGAGCAGGGTCTCACACTTGAGCACCACCTCGGCCCGCTCGCGCTTCTCGGCGTCCGCGGCGCGCATCTGCTCGGCCTCCTGCTGGATGCGCTCGATGTCCTCCTCGGTGAGCCCCGAGGTGGGCTGGACCTGCACCCGCTGCTCCCGGCCGGAGGCCAGATCCCGGGCGGACACGCTCAGGATCCCGTTGGCGTCGATCTCGAAGGAGACCTCGATCTGGGGCACCCCGCGGGGGGCGGGCGGGATGTCGGTGAGCTGGAAGCGCGCCAGGCTCTTGTTGTCCTCGGCCATCTCACGCTCGCCCTGCAGCACGTGCACGTTCACGTAGGGCTGGTTGTCCACCGCCGTGGAGAACACCTCCGCCTTGCGCACCGGGATGGTGGAGTTGCGCGGGATGACCCGGGTAAACACCCCGCCGGCGGTCTCCACGCCGAGCGAAAGCGGCGTGACGTCCAGCAGGATGAAGGACTCCACCTCGCCCGACAGCACACCGCCCTGCAGCGCCGCCCCCAAGGCCACCACCTCGTCGGGGTTGACCCCCTGGTGGGGCTTCTTGTCGAAGAACTCGGTGACCTTCTCCTGCACCAGCGGCATGCGCGTCTGGCCGCCCACCAGGATCACGTTGTCGATGTCGGCCACCGTGATGCCGGCGTCCTCGAGCGCCTGCTCGCAGGGCACCAGGGTGCTTTTGACCAGCTCCCGGGTGAGCGACTCCAGCTTGGAGCGCTTCACCGTGAGGTTGAGGTGCTTGGGCCCCGCCTCGTCCGCGGTGAGAAACGGCAGGTTGATGTCGGTCTCCAGGGCCACCGACAGCTCGTGCTTGGCCCGCTCGGCCGCCTCCTTGAGCCGCTGCAGGGCCATGCGGTCCTGGCGCAGGTCCACGCCGTTTTCCTTTTCGAACTCGGACAGCAGGTGCTCCATGAGCGCCTGGTCGAAGTCCTCGCCCCCCAGGTGCGTGTCGCCGTTGGTGGACACCACCTGGAACATGTCCTCGGACAGCTCCAGGATGGAGATGTCGAAGGTGCCACCCCCCAGATCGTAGACCGCCACCCGCTCACCGGCCTGGGCGGACTCCTTGTTGAGGCCATAGGCGATGGCCGCGGCGGTGGGCTCGTTGATGATGCGCTTGACGGTGAGCCCGGCGATCTGCCCCGCGTCCTTGGTGGCCTGCCGCTGGGAGTCGTCGAAGTAGGCGGGCACCGTAATCACCGCCTCGTCGATGGACTCTCCGACGTAGGACTCCGCCACCTCGCGCATCTTGCCCAGGATGATGGCCGAGATCTCCGAGGGGCTGTAGTCCTTGTCCCGGAGCTTGACCCGGGCGTCACCGTTGGAGGCCTCGGTGACGTGGTAGGGGAGGGTGTCCAGCACCCGCTGGACCTCCGGGTCGGCCAGCTTGCGACCCATGAGGCGCTTCACCGCGAAGATGCTGTTCTCGGGGTTGGTGATGGCCTGCCGCTTGGCGATCTGCCCCACCAGCCGCTCCCCCGACCCGGTGAAGGCCACCATGGAGGGCGTGGTCCGCGCGCCCTCCTGGTTCGGGATCACCGACGCCTCCTCCCCCTCGAGAACGGCGACGCACGAGTTCGTGGTGCCCAGGTCGATGCCAATGATCTTGCCCATCTAATCGATCATTTTCCCGAACGAGTCGGCTCGTTCTGCTGCGCGGAGTCCGTCGGAGCCACCGCTGGCTCCTCGGGCTCCCCCCCTTCGTGATCGCTCGCCGGTCCTCCGTCGCCGGCCCCCCGCGCGTCTCCACCCGTTTTCGCACGGTCGTCTCCCACCCCCGCGCCGGCATCTCCCGCCCCCGCACCGTCGCCCTCCGGCGCGGGCTGGGTGGGCGCCGCCGCCACCACCACCATGGCGGGCCGCACGAGCCGATCCCCCATCAGGTAGCCCTTGCGGAACTCCTCCATCACCACCCCCGGCGGGTACTCGTCGGTCTCCCGCCGCTGCAAGGCCTCGTGGTAGTTCGGGTCGAAGGGCTGCCCCACCGAGTCGAACCCCTTGACGTCGAACCGCTCCATGGCGCCGTCGAACTGACGCAGCACCATACGCACCCCCTCGAGCAGCGTGTCGGCGTCCACACACTCGGTGGCCTGGTCGGCGTGCTCGATGGCGCGCTCCAGGTTGTCGATCACCGGCAACATCTCGTTGAGGACCTCCTCGCGGGACTGCAGGCCGCGCATCTGGAGGTCGCGCTTGGTGCGCTTTTTGAAATTCTCGAAGTCCGCGGCCACCCGCAGGAGCTGGCTGCGGGTCTTCTCGTACTGCTGTTCCCAGTCCGGAGCCGCCTCGGGGACCGCCTGGGGGGCCGCCTCGACTTCTCCGGGCGGGTCGGGGGCTGCCTCGACCCCTCCGGGCGGGTCGGGGGCCGCCTC
>CAYFWA010000077.1:9978-14771 GCA_964346625.1 uncultured Myxococcales bacterium | reverse complement strand
CCCAATCACCGCGCTTCGCGCCGCTGCAGGGAAAGGCGCCAATTCGCCGTTTCGCACAACCTCGGTCCTACGGGGCACCTGAACGGTTACGAGCTGAGCATGAGTTGCAAGGAGGGAGGGAGGATCGCCGCGCGTGGGAGGCGGTGCCGCGCCCAGGGGAGCGGTGGCGCGTGAGGGCAGGGCCGGGCCGCGCTACTGCAGCGACACCTCGTGGGCGATGTCGCCCTTGGCGTCCAGGACGTAGACCGTGGCGGCGCGCTCGTCGAGGACGTAGAGCCAGTCCATCGCCAGCTCGGCGGCCACCAGCCAGCGGGGCTCGCCGGGTACCGGGATCTCGCGGACCACCTGGCCACGGGTGGGGCTGTCGGGCGCGGTGTCCATCACGGCCACCTCGCTCCAGCCGGGCAGGGCCACGGCCACCTGCCTTCCGCCGGCCAGGGGTACCAGGCCAGTGGGCCGGGCCAGGTCGGCTTCGTGCTCGGTGGGCTGGTCGTCGGTGTCCTGGCGGTGGAGGCTCCAGCGTTGGATTTCGCCGGTTTCGCGGTCCAGCAGGACCAGACCCTCGTCGATGACCAGCTCGCCGTCGCCCAGGGTTCCGGGTTCTCCGGTGGTCAGCAGCTCGGAGAAGCTGGCCACCAGCTCTCGGCCGCCTTCGAGCAGCAGCAGATCGTCGAGCCGGCCGGGCAGATCGCCGTAGCGCTCCCGGGTGCGGCCGTCCCCGTCGAGCTCCAGCAGCTCTCCGGTACCCGCCGAGGCCACCAGCAGCGAACGGTCGCCTTGCGCCACCACGCCCACGCCGGTCTCCACCAGGCTCACCGACCGGTCGTACTCGTTGGCCACGTAGGCCAGGCGCCGGCCCGGCCCGAGGGCCACCGCCGTGGGGCCGGCCCCCACCTCGATGCGGACGGGCTCGCTGACGTGGGTCTGATCCAGCACCCACAGCTCGCCGCGCAGGGGATCGGTGAAAAGCAGCGTGTCGTCGGCCCGTGAGCCGGTGATGCGGGCGGCGCGCTGGCCCACCGCGGCCACGCGGGCGCGATCCAGGGTGGCCAGATCCAGCCGCCAGATCGCGTCGTCGTGGATGGCGTACAGGCTCAGCCCGCCTTCACCGAGCCACAGCCGGGACGAGCGCGACTGATCGAAGCCTTGCTCGGTGTGGGTGACCAGGGTCATGGGGCCCGGACGAAATGGCAGCGGCACGTCCAGCACGTGGCGCGCGCCCGAGGAATCCAGGGTGCTGCGGCGGTCGGGACAGGGCTCGTCGCCGCCGCTCGAAAGGCTGCAGCCAGAGGTGGTGAGGCCCACCGCGAGGCCCACCGCGAGCAGGGAGAGCAGGCTGAGCCGTCCCAGTCGGGTCAAACGAGAGGCAGCGCTCCTTCGAGCGCGCACGCGAGGCGAAGAGGATCGTTGAGAGGTCACGCAAGGCAAAGAGGATCGCTCGTGTCGGTTCATGGCTCGGCTCCTTTCGGGGCACCGCGCGGGGGCGCGGGATGCGCCAGCGCGTCGGCGTGCTGGCAAGTCGATCGGAAAGCAGACTTGCCGCCGTTGAGTGCCCTTCCGGCGAAGCAATCCGCGTGCCTGCCAGAGCCAAGCGGTGATTTGTATTTGAGATCAATCAGATAAATGGAACAGCAAAAATAATGATGCGCTGCGTCGAAGAGGATGGTATCTTTCTGTACATCACTTTCGTATGGACACCGTATCGGATCTGATACACGTTTTTCCTTTAATGGTAGAGAGCTTACAGGCCCATGGGCGACTCATGAAGGACTCATGAACGATAGGAGGTCCGATACCGAGCCCTCGCGTCGAAGAGCCATCATGGGTCTGGCCACCGTGATCGGCGCTCAGCTCGTGGCCGTGATCTTCGTGACCCTGGGCCACATCTATGCCTTTACGACGCCCGACTTCGGCTTCGGCATCGACGAGCAGGGCTTCGTCCAGAACATCGACCGTCGCGCCGCCCGGATCCAGGGACTGCGCAGAGGCGACCGGCTCGTTGGCGTCGCGCCGATCTCGTCGCCGGCCACCGATGGCCGAGAGCGAGCTGCGGCGTCGGCGCGGGGTCCGGCCGACCCGGTGCGGGGACCGGGCGCCGGAGGCGAGGGGGAGGGGGCCCGAGGAAATGAGGGGGGAACAGACGTCACAGACGTCATCGACATCCAGAGCGCGTTTCACTGGCTGGTGCTGCAGCGTGAGGTGGGGATGCGCCCGGCGCGGTTCTTCTTCGAGCGCGGGTCAGGGGGATCGGGCGCTCGCCCCGTCACCGTCAGTGCCACCCTGACCGGGCGCCATCCCCCGGTGTGGCCGAGCGCGGGCTGGTCGCTGGGCTCCTTCGCGGTGGTGTTGGTGCTGTGCGTGGTGCTGTGGGTCTCGCGGCGTGGGGAGCCGGGGCTGGCCTGGTACATCGTGGTGCTGCTCAACGTCTACATCGTGCTCTATGGCTTCACCCACATGAAGGAGCTTTTGCCCAGCGCGCCGCTCTTTTTGGGATACCTGTTCTTCGATCTTTTCACCCTGCCGCTTTTGATGCACCTGTTTTTGCGATTTCCCACGCCGGTGGGGTGGGTCCGGCGCCGCCCCTGGCTCCCGCTGCTTTTGTACGTGCCCCAGGTGGCGCTCACCCTGGCCACGGCGGTGGGGTATCTCCGCCTGATGCAGGCGCCGACCCTGGCGCGCCAGCAGCAGGTGCTGCTGCTGGGAAAGTGGTTCATCCCGTTGGTGTTTCTGGCCTATCTGCTCGGGGGCATGGCGGTGATGATCGTGCGCTATGTCACCTCGCCGGTGGAGCGGCGCAAGCAGATCCAGTGGGTGATCTACGGCGGCGTAATGGCCGGGTTTCTCACGGCCTTCTTCTCGATCTTCCAGTGGCGCACCTCCCACGCGTCCTGGCTGCTGGAGTCCTCGGAGTACCTGCTGCCGGTCTATGCGCTGCTGGCGCTCACCATCGGCTTTTCCTTCCTGGAGTTTCGCCTGGTGGACGTGGAGCGGATCGTGCACCGCTCGCTGGTCTACGGGGTGGTGAGCGGCCTCGTGGTGGTGATCTACCTGGCGCTGTCGGGGGGCCTGGGGTTTCTGCTCACCAAGGTGTTCAACACCACCTCCACCACGGTGTCGGTGGCGGCCACGGTGGGCGCGGCCGCGCTGTTTTTTCCGCTGCGCCGGGCGGTGCAGGCCAACGTGGACCGGCTGTTTTTTCGGCACCGGACCGTCTACGAGGAGATCCTCGCCCAGGCCTCCAGCGAGTTCGTCACCATGCTGGATCTGGACCGGCTGTCCAAGGTGCTGCTGGAGATGCTGGTCACCAAGCTCAACCGTCGCCATGCCATCTTGCTGCTGGCCGGGGAAGATCGGCGGCTGCGGCCGGTGCGCGCCGCGGGACGGAGCGTTTCGCTCGACGGGGAGCTGCCCGCGGTGGACAGCTTCACCCTGCGCAAGCTCCGCGCCCACGCCAGCGGGGAGACCGTCGCCGTGGCGCGGCTGCTGGCCGACGTCCAGCCGCCGCGTCTGGCGCGGGAGCTCGCGGAGATCTTCTCGACGATGGAGGCGTCGCTGCTGGTGTTTCTGGTGACGCGGGATCGCATCCTGGGCCTGCTGGCGCTCGGGCCGCGGGCCGACGGGTCCATGGTCTCGCGCGACGAGATCACCATGCTCGAGGCGCTGGGCCGCCAGCTCGCCGTGGTGGTGCAAAACGCCAGCGCCTTCACCGAGATCGACACCCTCAACCGGGATCTCGCCCGCCAGCGCCGCGAGATCCTGGCGCTCAAGGATCGCCTCGAGGCCGAGAACGTGTACCTGCGTGAGGAGATCCAGGAGGCGGCGCGCCACGGGGAGATCGTGGGGGAGTCAGCGGCCATACGGCAGGTGCTCGCGCAGGTGGCGCGGGTGGCGCCCACCGCCGCCACGGTGCTCATCCACGGCGAGAGCGGCACGGGCAAGGAGCTGGTGGCCCGGGCCATCCACTCCTCCAGTGATCGCCGGGATCGGCCCCTGGTCACCATCAACTGCGCAGCCATCCCCGAGGGGCTGCTGGAGTCGGAGCTGTTCGGTCACGAAAAGGGCGCCTTCACCGGCGCGGTGGCCCGCCAGCCAGGGCGCTTCGAGCTGGCCGACGGCGGGACGCTGTTTTTCGACGAGGTGGGCGACATGCCGCTGGCGCTGCAAGCCAAGCTGCTGCGAGCGCTGCAGGAGCGCGAGTTCACGCCGGTGGGCGCCACCCGCCCCGCCCAGGTGGACGTGCGCGTGATCTCGGCCACCCATCGCGACCTGGAGGCGCGGGTGGCGCAAGGGAGCTTCCGAGAGGACCTGCTCTACCGGCTCAACGTGGTGCCTCTTCCGCTGCCGGCGTTGCGCGAGCGCGTCGAAGACATCCCGCTGCTCGCCGAGTACTTCGCCGACGAGCTGGCGCGGCGTCACGGCAAGGCCATCACCGGGATCTCGCGCCGCGCCATGGACCGCCTGCAGGCCTACCCCTGGCCGGGCAACGTGCGGGAGCTCGCCAACGTCATGGAGCGCGCGGTGGTGCTCTCCGACGCCTCGGTGCTCGACGAGGAGGTGACCCTCCCCCGGGTGAGGGATCGCGGGGACGTTCCCGCGGAGGGCGACGGCGACGGCCTCGCCGGGCAGGCCTTCGTCCCGTTCCACGACGCGGTGCGGGACTTCAAACGCGAGTACCTGCGGCAGGCCATCGAAACGGCCGAGGGGAACCGGGCCGAGGCCGCGCGGCGGCTGGAGCTGCAGCGCACGTACTTGTACCGGTTGGAAAAGCAGCTCGGGCTCAAGCCGTGATCGGG
>CAYFWA010000077.1:7489-9878 GCA_964346625.1 uncultured Myxococcales bacterium | reverse complement strand
CAAGCCGTGATCGGGGACAAAGGGGGCGGCGCGAAGCCTCGCGGAAGGGGCAGGCGCCCCGCATGGGCGAGAGGGTCGAGACGGGCAGGCACGTGGCATCGGCGAGGGGGGCGGCGGGGGCGCGTCGGGCAAAGCGGCTCAGCTTGACAGTGTCTGAAGTTCCCCAGTAGAGTCGGCACGTTTTCGACGCGAGCCCGAGCAGCAATCCTGGAGCGATGATCCGATGAAGTGGCATGGATCGCGGCTCCAGCGCGATTTCCGCGGAGACGACCATGGACAAGCCCTTCAAGCCTTACGTGGACCCGAACGATACCTCCATGCGCGAGCTGACGTTCCGGGCGGTCTTTCTCGGCGTGATCATGGCCATGGTCCTCGGGGGCGCCAACACCTACCTCGGCCTCAAGGCGGGCATGACGGTGGCGGCCACCTTCCCGGCGGCGGTGATCGCCATGGCGGTGCTGCGTTTTTTTCGGGGCTCCATCCTCGAGGAGAACATCGCCCGGACCACCGGCGCGGTGGGCGAGGCGCTGGCCGCCGGGGCCATCTTCACCATCCCCGCCTTTCTCATCGGCGGTGAAAACGCGCTGTGGCCCGAGTTCAGCGCCAAGAACTACCTGCAGGGGACGCTGCTGCTGCTCATCGGCGGCATCCTCGGCGTGCTGTTCGTCATCCTGCTGCGTCGCTCCTTCATGGAGGACACCTCGCTGCCGTTTCCCGAGTCGGTGGCCTGCACCGAGATCGTCAAGGCGGGCCAGGGGGGCAGCTCCGGCGCCGGGCTGGTGTTCGGCTCCATGGGCCTGGCGGCCCTGGTGGAGGTGTTCAAAAACGGCAACGGCATCCCCATCATCGGCGAGAAGGTCAAGGGCCTGTTCGCCATCGGCGGCAAGGAGGGCGCCGCCGGCGGGAGCTTCCCCTTCGAGACGCCGTCGGCCTCCCCGGCGTTTCTCGGCGTGGGTTACATCATCGGGCCCACCCTCGCCTCCATCACCTTCGCCGGTGGGGTGTTCGGCTGGCTTTTTTTGATGCCCCTGGTGCTGGTGTTCGCCGCCAACACGGGACAGTATCCAGAGCTTTGGGCCCAGGTGACCCACTACGTCAACAGCCAGCCGTACAAGGGCGAGACCATCACCATCAGCCACTTCCTGGGCGACCAGGGCGTGCTCAGCGGCATCTACGCCGGCTCCATCAAGAACGTGGCCATCGGCGCCATGATCGTGGGCGCCTTTTTCACCCTGTTCAAGATGCGCCGAAACCTCATCGGGGGCATGGCCCGCTCGTTCCGCTCCCTGGGCGGCGCCAAGGGCGGCGAAAAGCAGCAGCGCACCGAAAAGGACCTCTCCTTCGGCAAGGTGGCCGTGTTCATCCTGCTGCTGGTGGGTGCCATGTTCGGCATCTACTTCTGGCTGACGGCCGCGGTGGGCGTGTCCGCGGTGACCACCGTCGTCATGGCCCTGATGGGCTTTTTGTTCGCGGCGGTGGCCGGTTACCTGGTGGGCATCATCGGCTCCTCGTCCAACCCCATCTCCGGGCTCACCCTGTCCACCTTGCTCATCTCGGCCGGCCTGCTGGTGCTGCTGGGCATGAAGGGCACCTCGGGCATCATCGCCGTGCTGGGGGTGGCCACGGTGGTCTGCTGCGTGGCGGGCGTGGCCGGCGACATGCTCCAGGACTGGAAGGTGGGGCACCTGCTGGGAGGCACGCCCTGGAAGATGCAGATCGGCGGGCTCTTCGGGGTGGTGGCCGCCGCCCTGGTGCTGGTGCCCATCATCCTGCTTTTGCACCAGTCCGGCGGCGGCATCGGCAGCGAGAACCTGGCCGCGCCCCAGGCCGGGCTGATGCACAAGACCGCCACCGGGATCATCGGCGGCGTGATGCCCTGGCACTACATCGTCATCGGCATGCTGTTCGCCGTGGCGTTGGTCCTCATCGGCTCGCCCTCGCCCATGCTCATCGCGGTGGGGATGTATCTGCCCTTTACCACGACCTCGGCCATCTTCGTCGGCGGGCTCATCAAGTGGGTGGCCAACCGGCTGTCCGAGCGGCGCTTCGGGCAGGACGCCAAGGCCAAGGAGCAGGTGGAAAACCGCGGCCTGCTGGTGGCCTCCGGCCTGGTGGCCGGCGAAGCCATGGTGGGCATCCTGCTGGCGGGCATCGTGGCCACCAACACCAAGCTGTTTTGCGGCACCGCCGAGTGGGTCCAGAGCAAGGCCTCCGCGCTCACCTGCGTGGCCCAGCAACCCGATTGGTTCCACGTCAAGGCCCTGGGCTTCGTGGTGATCGCCGGGCTGGCGCTGTTTATGGTCTCCATGTCCCTCAAGGGCGTGAAGCCCTCGGACGAGCAGCCCCCCTCCGATCCGCTGGGAGGCGCGGCGGACGACGACAAGCCGGC
>CAYFWA010000077.1:5315-7389 GCA_964346625.1 uncultured Myxococcales bacterium | reverse complement strand
AGCCGGCGGACGACGACAAGCCGGCGGACGACGACAAGCCGGCCGACGACGACAAGGTCGACTAGCCAGTGGCGCCACAGCGCGCCCCTACCTCACTGCTCGACTTCCAGCTCCGAACCCCGAACCCCGAGCGCCGAGCCCCGTCCCCATGACCGACGAGGAGCTACTCGCCACCGTCGCGGCGCCCGCCGTGGATCACGAGCTCGACGAGGAGACCGGGCAGGTGATCCTGCTGCAGCCGCGCTTCCGGTGGGGTTGGGTGCAGCGGCTGCTGGCGCCCTCGCCCGACAAGCGCCACGTCCGGATCCACCTGGACGATCTCGGGACCTGGGTCTGGCGGCGGCTCGACGGCGAGGTTCCGCTGCGTCACCTGGCGGAGGGTATCGCCGAGGCCTTCCCGGCCGAGCCGGAGGCCGAGCAGCGACTGATACTGTTCGTGCGGCAGCTCGCGGCCAACCGGCTGGTCACCTTGCGGGAGGCGCCGCTCGATTCGTGAACGATATCTGCCGTCCACCGGGCAGCCGGAGCTGTACCCCCTCGGCGATGGCCGCCGCGGATTCGGCGGCGCCCCGCGCGGGCGGCGTGGCCCCCTCGCGGGCCTCGCTTGCCTCGTCCGCCTCCGTCGCCCGGTCCGCTTCGTCTGTCTCTTCCAGATACTCGGCCAACATGGCCATGGCGCCCCGAGCGAGCCGGGCTTCGGGAGGCGCCTCGTCGGGGCGCGGCTCCAGGGTGACGTACCAGGCGTCGTCGGCGCCGATGGCGATGGTCACGTCGCGCCAGGTCACCTCCCGCTCGTCGGAGAGCTCCAGGTGCAACCCGTCGGGGAGCACCGCGCGCAGGTGGGCCTGGTAGGGGGCGTCCTCCACCTCTACCCAGGCCCAGAAGTCGTCGGCCACCCGGATGATGTGTCGCGCTTGTCCGGGACGCCGGGTGAGCCAGCGCGTGAGGGCCCGGTGGAGCCGCTCGTGGGTGACGGGGATCCCCCGGTGGTGCCAGCGGCCGTGGCGGTCGAGCCGCAGGCCGGATTCGCGCCGGTCGGGATCCACGTCCTTGAACAGGGCCTCGGCCTGGGCGGCCAGGGGGTGGGCGGCGGGCTTGGAGTCGGTGGGTTCGGTCATGAGGTCGATCCGGTCATCGGGGTCTGGGAGCTCATTTTCTGGGGCGCGGCGCCGGGCGGTGCCAGGGGTGGACCGGCGCCGCCCCGCTGGTCCCGGTTCAGCTCGGCGTCCGACGGACGCAGGTACGCGGGCTCGGCGGACACGAGGTCGGCCGTCTCCCCACGCGCCCACGCCGCCCGCGCGAGGTCGGCCAGGTGGGTCGCCTCGGGGGTGCGGGGCGCCGGTTCCGGCAGCCGGGCGTCCCCGGGCAGGGCCGCGGCGAGCCGCTCGCGGTACAGGGGGACGCCGTTTCCCACCAGCACCAGGGGTTCGGGCCCTCGCAGCTCGCGCAGCCGGGCGGCGACGTCCTCGGCGTGGGCCGCGAAGGGGGCGAGCAATGGGCTCAGCGTTGGCGGATCGCTGGGCTCCGACGCCGGGGACGCCGAGAAGGCGGCGCAAAACAGCTCCCGTCGTCGAGCGTCCACGCAGGAGGCCACCACGCAGGGTTCGGTCACCCGCGCCGCGCGGGCCAGCGCCTCCAGCGAGGACGGGAGCAGCAGCGGGATGCTCAGGGCGTAGCACAGCCCCTTGGCCGTGGCCATCCCGATGCGCAGCCCGGTGAAGGAGCCGGGCCCCCGACCGCAGGCCACGGCGCCGAGGTCCGTGGGGGTCAGCCCCACCTCCTGCAGCAACGCCTGCAGCATCGGCACGAGGGTGGGCCCGTGGTTGCGGGCGTCCCCCTCGCGCGACAGCCGGGGCTGGTCGTCCGCGCCCACCAGCGCCACCGAGGCCACCGGGCTGCCGGTGTCCAGGGCGAGGATGAGATCGCAAAACGTCGCGCGGTGGGTCATGACTCGGTATGTGATTCGGCCCGAACGAGCTCAGTTGAGGATAGCGCGGACATCAGTTGAGGATAGCGCGAACATCAGTTGAGGATAGCGCGAACATCAGTTGAGGATAGCGCGAACATCAGTTGA
>CAYFWA010000077.1:0-5215 GCA_964346625.1 uncultured Myxococcales bacterium | reverse complement strand
CAGTTGAGGATAGCGCGAACATCAGTTGAGGATAGCGCGAACATCAGTTGAGGATGTAACGGACACAGTCGTTTTTGAAGGCGAGCAGCATCAAGATGATGATCAGCACGAGGCCCACCAGGTTCATGGTGGCCCGCGCGTTGAGCGAAAGCGGCTTGCGGCGAATGGCCTCCACGGTGAACACGACGATGTGTCCGCCGTCCAGGATGGGGATGGGCAGCAGGTTGATCAGGGCCAGGTTGATGGAGATCAACGCCAGGGTGAACACGAACATCTCCCAGCCCTTGTTGGCGGTGGTGCGGGCCACGTGGGCCAACATGATGGGTCCGCCGATGCTGCTGGTGGGCACGTGGCCTCGGATCATCTGGGCGATGCCCAGCACCATGATCCGGCTCAGCTCCCAGGACTGGGAAAAGGAGTCGAAGAAGGCGTAGCGCAGCCGCTCGCCGAAGGTGAAGGGCACCGGCGCTGGCGTGGCGTAGGCCAGGCGGTTGCGGGCCCCGAACACGTACCGGACCCGCTCCTGCTTGAACTCGTCGGTTTCCCGGACCTCCTTGAGCTTGAAGCGCTTCTCGTGCACCGTCCCGGCGGGCGTGCGCCAGGTCAGCCGGTGCGCCTGCCCCGGTTTTTCCAGCAGGCGCTGCTCGAGCAGAAACCAGCTATCGATCCGGTGGTCGTCGAGCTTGAGGATCCGGTCGTTGGGGCGCAGCCCCAGCTTCTGCGCCGGCGTGTCCGGGGCCACGTAGTCGAGGAACATGTCCGCCGAATCGATGCCGTAGGCGCGCAGCCCCTGCTCGGCGGCCGCCGGGGACTGAAGCGAGAGGGTGATCTCGGACGGCACGTACTCCCGCAGATCGGCGTAGCCTCCCACGGGCGCGGTCTGCCGCAGCACCACCAGCCCCAGCTCCTTTTTCGGGGCTCGCACCGCCCGCTGCAGGGCCTGGCGCAGGTCGCGCCAGGTTCCGACGGCTTGTCCGTTGACGTGGGTCACCAGATCGCCGGTGCGCAGCCCCGCCCGCCAGGCCGGGCGCTCCCGGTGCCACACCCCGATCTGCGGCTTGGGCGCCGCCAGCGAGATCCCGATGAGCCCCTTGCGCTCCTCCACGTTGAGGATCTTGGTGAGCACCTTGAACAGGGCGGGCCGGATGGTAAACGCCAGCCGCTTCCCGTCGCGCCGCACCACGAACCGGGTGGGCTGCTCGGGTCGGTCCTCCACGATGTGGCGCATGTCACGCCAGTACTTGACGGGAGTGTCCTGCACCCGCACCAGCCGGTCCCCGGCCTGCAGGCCGGCCTCGGCCGCCGGGGTGTTGGGCATCACCGACCCCACCACCGCCAGGTGCCCCTCGTCGCGCAGGTAGAGGTTCCCGATGAAGAAGATGATCACCGCCAGCAGGACGTTGAAGGCCGGTCCGGCGGCCACGATGAGGTAGCGCTTCCACAGGGCGGCGTGGTTGAAGGCCCGGGCCTGCTCCTGCTCGGTGAGCTCCTCGGTGGGGTCTTCCCCGACCATTTTGACGTAGCCCCCGAGGGGCACGGCGGCCACCTGGTACTCGGTCTCGCCCCAGGTGCGGCGCAGGCCGGGGATGGGGGGGCCGAAGCCAAGCGAGAAGCGCGTGACCTTGACGCCGAACAGCTTGGCGAACAGAAAGTGGCCCAGCTCATGGAAGAAGATGAGCGGGCCGATCATCAGGATCAGAAAGAACAGATACGAAAAGATCACCATGCTCAGGGGCCCTTCACGTCAATGCGGCGCGGGTCCGATCGATCCGTGGGCGCAGGCGGGCGTCTGGTCCTCAGGGCCGGCGCAGCGGTGCCGGCACCGGGGCGCCGGGGGTGGCCTTGCGCGAGCCGTGGCTCTTGGAGGGGGACCGCGCTCCCATGAACAGATACATGCCGGTACCTACCAGCAGGGTGCGGATGTCGCTCGACGGGATCACGCTGCGCAGCACGTAGGCGCCCCGCTCCCGGGCCTCGCCGAGGCTGGTGGCCACCTGCGCGTTGCGCGCCGCGGCGGCGAGAGACTGGATCAGCACCGCCGCCGGGCCGCGCTGGGGCACCGGGACGCCGAAGGCGGGCAGCGCATCGAGCAGCGCCAACACCAGCCGGGAGCCGGAGAAAAAGAGCCGCGAGAGATAGTCCCCGGGCACCGCCCGTCGGGTGCGCCGCAGCAGGGGGTCGGTGAGGGCGCTGGGCTGCTTGGCCCCGCCCGGCTGCGTCCGCTCGAGCGCGGCCCGGATCTGCGACCGCCATCCCTTGCCCATCGCCGACACCCGCTGCTTGCCCACGTAGGCCCAGGCGTAGGTCAGGTCTCCTTTGCCCAGCAGCAGCTCCGCGTACCGGCGCAGCTGGGTCAGCTCCGCCTGTCGCGGCGCCACCTTGCCTCGGCGGGGGCGCGGCCAGCGGAGCCGCAGCGCGAAGGTGGAGACCCGGGTGCGCCCCACGCGCAGGGCCACGGGCTCGAACACCGCCTTGATGGGCAACCGTCGCAGCCCGTAGCGCTTTTTCACTTCGGAGGGCACCACCTTCCAGGTGGCCTGCAGCAGCCGGTTGAGCAGCCGCTGGTTGCCCCGCATCAGCCGGCGCATCTGCTTGCGGTGGGCCCGGGGGTCGCGCACTCCCTCCACGCCCATCATCGCCAGGCCGGGCGCCTTGCCCTTGCCGCGGGGGGTATACAGCGCGGAGGCCACCTCGCCGGTGCCGAGCTTCACCAGGGCCGCGAGCCTGGTTTGCAGATGCGCGTGGAAGGCGCGCAGGTCGTAAAGCAGCCGGTACAGGCCGTAGCTGGCCCGATAGTCCTTGAGGTTGAGACCGCGCAGGGCGCGCCGGTAGCGGCGCAGCGACACCGGCTTTTCCTTTTTCAGCAGCCCGCGCTGGCTCACGGCGTTGGGTAGCTCCTTGACCAGCTTGGGCTCGGCGAAGCTCATCACCGCGCGGTAGAGCTTCACCGAGAGCTGGCGCAGCTCCTCGCTCAGCCTCTCCACCGAGACGAGCACGGCGCCGGGGGAAAGCAGCTTCAGGCCGAAGTCGCCGGCGGGCTCGAGGTCGGCCACCCATTTGGCCAGCTTGCCCTGGGGTTGGGGCGTCACCCGCGCCTCCCAGCTCCAGGCCTGGTCCGCCAGGCGCAGCTCGAGGTCCACCCGCGCGACGGATTCCAGGTAGACCCCGAGCTTTTCGGCCACGGGAATCAGTCCGGTGACCATGGCCTCCCGGAGACTTAGCCGCGGGCCCATAACCTTGGCCATGGCCTTGAGCTTCTGCCAGCCCTCGAGGATGGCCGGCCGCACCAGCTTCAGGATGTCGGCCCAGCGCAAACGGAGCTGGACGGCGCCCTCGGGGATGTCACGGGCCAGCGGGCGCAAGGCCCTGGCGGCGGAGTCGAGCAGGGGCGCGGTGGGGGCCACCACCGCCCACTGCTCCCCTACGCGGACCCAGGCCACGGTCTTGCCCCCCGACACCAGGCGCACGCCGCCCCAGGGGGTGGTGGTGCTCTCGGGCCAGGAGACCTTGAGGGCGTCGGTCACCAGCTTCCCGGCCGAGCGCAGCGGGATCAGCGCCACCGGGCGAACCCGCACCACCTCCCGGGGGTGCGGCTCCACCAGCAGGCCGATCACCGAGGGCCGGGTGAGGTCCAGCGCGTCGAGGGCCAGGGGATTGAGCCCGATCTCTCCGGCCATCTCGGGCAAAAACTGCTTGGTGAAAAGATGCGAGATCATGGCCTTGGGCACCATGGGGGGCACCAGCGCCGCGATCCGGGCGTCCAGCCGATCCAGCGCGCCCACCCGCGCGGTGACCAGCAGCTTCTCGGCGATGGCGGGCCCCTTGGGGGCCTCGGCCGGGGGCAGGGCGCGGCGCTGGGGCGCCTCCCCCGCGGTGTTGGCCGGGGTGGTCCGTTTGCGGGGTTTGGGGGTGCTGCCGTCGCACCGTAGCTGGAGCGTGGCGGCCACCAGGCAGAGGGTGCCGAGGGTGGCGACGCGGGCGATCAGGGAACGTCGGTACATGATTCGACTCCGGCAAAAGGGGTGCTTGGCCGAAAAAAGGGTGATAGTCGGGATGGTTAGCACAGCGCCCCCGGTGGCGCAACGAGCATCGGGACGGGCCGTTTCCCCCCGCCCGGGGCGCAGTCGGGCCGTTTCCCCCCGCCCGAGGCGCAGTCGGTCGGCCCGAGCGGTCGGCCTCTGCGACGGCTCAGCCGTCCACCCGGGAGCGCCGGGCCGCGCTGCGGGCGAGACCCTGGGACCAGGCCAACAGCAGCCCCACCCCGATCAGCGCGGCCGCGACCAAGGCCAGGCCCATGGTGTAGGTTCCGGGGCGGCCCAAGAGCAGATCCGCGCGTGTCGCGCGTCCCGCGGTGAGCAGCACGGGCGCGCAAAGCGGCAGCACCAGCAGGGCCCCGAGCCGGGCCCCCTGCTTCGTGAGCCCCGGCAGCAGAGCCGCCGACAGGGCGGCCAGCGCCACGGTGCCCAGGCCCACGTCCAGCAGCGCCCAGAGCAGCCCCAGCGCGCCCAGGGCATCGAACAGAGCCGCCGTCACCAGCCCCAGCGGGAGCGCCACCGCGAGCAGGGTCACGGTCAAGGCCAGGGCTTGACCGGCGTAGGCGCTGGCCGCGCCCACCCCCATGGCGTGCCACGCCGCGGCCACGCCGCTGCCGTGGCTGCGGGCCGCCCACTGCACTGTGCCCGCCGCCGCCGCCAGGGCCAGCGCCACCCAGAAGGCCGTCACCGCCGGATGGATCCCCGCCCCGCCACCTGCAAAGGCGAACACCAGCACCACGAGGGTGGACAGCAGCAGCATGGTGGTGCTCACCCGGCGACTGCGCCACTCCACCTGCAGCTCCGTGGCTGCGATTCGAAACAGGGGATGCGTCATGTCATGGTCACGCGATTCGGCTCGGGGTGTCGACCGCCCCACTCCGGGGCGCGGGTCGTCTGCCAGGTCCGCGAGGACCGTCAGGTCCGGGGGGCTCCGCCCGGCCCGCCCGAACCGCCCGAACCGCCCGGTACGAAAGGCCCGCCGAGCTCGCCCGGCCCGCCAGATAAGCCCGGCTCACCAGGTTGGCGTCTGTGCAGTATCAATCCGACGTCGGGCGTGATCAAGAGCCAGTTGCGTTGTCGGCAACAGTCCAAAGATAGACGCGTAATCGGCGTCGCGAGAACAACGTACCCCCAGGGTTCGAGTCAGAATCGTGCTCGGAGAGCCTCGGCGTTACGACAAG
>CAYFWA010000076.1:11030-14864 GCA_964346625.1 uncultured Myxococcales bacterium | reverse complement strand
CCGGCCCTTGGGGAGAGCCCATTGCTCTGGATCATCCGAACGCCCTGGTGGTCGCCGTCCAGATGCGCCACGACCTGGTCCGCCACGCCCCGGCGCCCCCCACCCTCACCGAGTCGGCCACCCGCTACCTGGAGTCGGCCCGGATCGCCCTGCTGGTGGCCCAGGTGCTGCGGCGGCTGGGCTACCGGGCCCGCGCCCACGTGGACGGCAACTACCGGGTGCTGGTGGTCCCCCTGGCGGTGGACGCCGGGCTGGGGGAGCTGGGCCGCATCGGCCTGCTGATGACGCCGCGCCACGGCCCGCGGGTCCGGCTGGCCGCGGTGACCACCGACGCCCCTTTGGTGCCGGACGCGCCCCGCGTCTTCGGGGCCGCCGCCTTCTGCGAGATCTGCCGCAAGTGTGCCGACGTCTGCCCCTCCCGCTCCATCCCCCAGGGCCCGCGGGAGGTGGTGGCCGGAGTCGAGAAGTGGCAGAGCCGCCGCGACACCTGCTACCGCTACTGGCGGCAGGTGGGCACCGACTGCGCCCTGTGCATGAAGGTCTGCCCCTTTTCCCACCCCGGCGGTGCGGTCCACCGCTTGGTGCGCTGGGCCATCCGGCGGGGCGCGGTGGCCCGCCGCCTGGCCCTGTGGGGCGACGACCTGTGCTATGGCCGCCGCCCCGCCCCGGGCGGGCCGCTGCCCGACTGGCACGAGCAGACATGAACGCGCCAGGAGAGGCGTTGCGTTGCGTTGCGTTGCGTTGCGTTGCCTCTCGTTTCTTTTGCCGCGGTGACCGTCTTGCTTCGGCAGGTAGGGAGCGTACAATTCGGGGCGACCGCGCAGCGAGGCGTGACGGACCCACGCTACACGCCGGACGCGGCGCGATCGGCACGGTCCGCCGCCACGGGCGCGCGGCCCCGGGGAGTCGACATGACGCAAAAGAAACGTGGCGCGGAATCGCCCGCGGCGGAGGCTCGCGCTGGTGTTCGGGATGCTCGGGGCGCCGAGGGACGCGGCGCCGAGGGACGCGGCGCCGAGGGACGCGGCGCCGAGGGACGCGGCGCTGAGGGACGCGGCGCCGAGGGACGCGGCGCTGAGGGACGTGGGCGCAAGCGCCGCCGCATCGAGATCGAGCGGTACCCGGCCGGTCAGCGCACCGACCAGTGGCTGCCGCTGTCGCAGGCGGCCACGGGGCAGCCCGTCTCGGTGCCCCTGGTGGTGGCCCGGGGCGCGAAGGATGGGCCCGTGGTGGGCATCACCGCGGCGGTGCACGGCAACGAGCTCAACGGCATCCGCATCATCCACAGCCTGCTGTCCACCCTGGAGCTGTCCCGGCTGCGCGGCAGCCTGCTGTGCGTGCCCATCGTGAACGTGCCCGCCTTCGATCGCCAGCAGCGCTACTTCTCCGACGGACGGGATCTCAACCACCACTTCCCGGGCAAGCCCCAGGGGTTTCCGGTGCAGCAGTACGCTCGGGCGTTCCAGCGCGCGTTCCTGCCCGCCTGCGACCACCTCCTCGATCTGCACACCGCGGGCGAGGGGCGGCTCAACACCATGTACGCCCGGGTGGACTACACCCGGCCCGGAGACCGCCGGCTGGCCCAGGCCCTCAACCCCGAGATCATCCTGCACATCAAGGGCGGAGACGGGACCCTGCGCCACGCGGCGCGGGTGCGGGGGATCACGGCGGTGACGGTGGAGGCGGGCAACCCCGGCGCCTTTCAGGGGCGCATGGTCTTCGAGGGCGAGATCGGCATCCTGAACGTGCTCATCGACCTGGGCATGCTCGATGGCGAGCTGTTGCGGGATCGCGAGCCCATCCTCTGCCGGCGCTCCTCCTGGCTGCGCACCACCACGGGGGGGCTGCTCGACACCTACTTCGAGCTGGGCCAGCGCGTGGAGGCCAAGCAGCTCCTGGCGCGCACCACGGATCCCTTCGGCCACCCGCTGCACGAGTACCGCGCGCCCCACGCCGGGGTGGTCATCGGCATGACGCGCAACCCCCTGGCCGTGCCGGGCACGCGCTACTGTCACCTGGGGGTGGAGGGCGTTCCCGCGCCGCGTCCGGAAGACGAAGCCGGCGAGGCGGGGTCCATCGGCGAGGCGGGGTCCATCGGCGAGGCGGGGTCCATCGGCGAGGCGGGGTCCACCGGCGAGGCGGGGGCGGCCGGCGAGGCGGGGTCCACCGGCGAGGCGGGGGCGACCGGCGAGGCGGGGTCCACCGGCGAGGCGGGGGCGACCGGCGAGGCGGGGGCGGCCGGCCGGACCGAGCCGGGCCTGGGCGCGGGCATCGGCGCGGGCGGTGTCCCCGGTGAGCCCGAGAAGTAGATGCGCAGCGCCTCCTGCACGAACCACACCGTGAGCAGGTCGTGGGGCGTGACGTTGTCTGCCGCGAGTCGGTCGGCGAAGGCGTGGCGCAGCGAGTCGAGGTGGACCCGGTAGAGCCGATCGCCTCGGGTGTTGGCCAGGCAGCTCTCGTAGCGGAGCAGGGGGCAGGCCACCGGGCGTGACAGATCGAGCGCCCGGGCGAGCTCCCCGAGCCCCCGATCCAGCCCGGGGTTCCACCGCTCGGGCTCCACCCACATGGCGAACAGGCGCGTGGCGCGCGCCTTCAGGTGGTGGGCGAAAAACGCGCCGCCGGCCTCTCCCAGAAAGCACGTGTCCATCAGGCCCAGCAGGCGCAGCCGGATGCCCTGGGCACGCAGGGGCTCGATGCGCTGGGCCACGGCGAACAGGCCATTTTGGTGGGTGGAGGTGAGCACGCAGCCCGCGCCGCTGTGGCCGAGCACGCTCACGTCTCCCCGGTCCACCCGCACCCGGCTCACCGCCGCGAGCTCGCGCTCCACCGCCTCCACGAAGTCCTCCAGGTCGAAGCCCTCGGGCGTCCACAGCCGGCCGCTGTGGTCCGCGTGCAGGGTCTGGCTGGGCGCGGCGAGCAGCACCGGCGGTACCACGTCCTGCTCGATCAGTGCCCCCACCGGCTGGCTCAGATCCAGCGGCGGGGCCAGCAGGCGATGAGGCAGCTCCGGCTGATCGGGCAGCTCGATGCCGTGCAGAAGCACGATCAGGGGGTAGCGGCCCGGCCGCCCCCGCGCCCGGGCCGGGATCCACACCCGCCCGGAGTTGGCGTGCAGGTCCTCGAGCAGCAGCGCGTCCTGGTAGGGAAAATCCACCACGCAGTCGCCCAGCGGCGGGCACTGGCGCGCCAGGGGAGGGTGCAGCCCGTCGGGATCCCGCACGAAGGGCACGGGCCGCTGGCGTTGGTAGCGCACCGGTCGGGCCCGGGGCGCCACCGCGAAGCGGGGTGACGGCACCGGCCGGGCCAGCGGCTGGACCGGCCGGGAGGCGGCCGGTCGGTCCGATCCGGCGCAGCGCCCCCCGCAGGCCGACGCCAGCAGCGAAGCCGCGAGCGATAGCACCCACGCCGACGCCTCGCGCGCCGACGCTCCGCGCGTGGTCACTCCGATCCACGGTGCGCCCCGGTGGGCCCGCTCCGGGCATCGGTCACGAGAGCAGGCCTCAATGGAACGCGACGAAAGAGTGATCACGGAGACGTTTTAACACGATGGGCCAGGATCAGGTTGTTGGCCCGGCGGCAGTCGCGATACCCGAACCGAAAGGGCAGGGGGGCGGGCCGGGTCCGGCGGAGCTCCCGCCGCCAGGCGCGCGCCGGTCGCCGGTAGCCCCGCAGCACCGGGCAGCGAAACCGCCCGAAGACCTGCCAGCGCAGGCCGTGGCGGGGCACGCCCCCCCGCGGGGGGGGGGCGGGGGCGGGCCCCCCGCCCGCCCCCCCCCCCCCCGCCCGCCTGCACCGCTCGCTCGACGCGGTGCGCATCGCGCCGCCGATGAGCGA
>CAYFWA010000076.1:0-11020 GCA_964346625.1 uncultured Myxococcales bacterium | reverse complement strand
GAAGCCCTGCCAGCGCGGGCCGTGGCGGGCCAGCGCCCGGGGCGGGGGGGCGCTGGCGTCGGCCACCAGGACCCGCGCCCGCCGCAAGATGGCGTCTCGGGTCTCTGCGTATCGCGGCTTCCACAGCAGATAGGAGGCGGCCTTGATGAGCAGGTCGTGCGCCCCCAGCCGCCGCAAAAACCGCCGGAGGCCCACCGCGCGCCCGAGGCCCGGATTGCTCAGATCCACCGCCACGTGCTGCAGCACGCGCTCGCGGCCCGGCGGATCATCGCGCAGCCGGAAGCGCAGCTCCAGGTGCGAGTAGGGCCGGTTGTAGGCCGGATCGGACCAGATCCGGCCGTAGCGCCCCGGGCGGGGGTCGGCCGGCTGCCAGCGGCCGGCCCGCGCCAGCTCCGCCGCGGTGAAGTAGCGCAGTCGGCCGTCGGGCTCGATGCGGAAGGTTCGCAGCCCGGTGGGGTGGGCCCCGTGGGCGTGGAGCCCGAACAGCATCACGGGCAGCAGGCCGGGCAGGCGCCGGCCCTCGGGCTCCTGGAGGTCCACGGTGTGCGAGTAGGAATTCCGCATCATGCGAGCCAGGATGGCGCGAAACCGCGCCTGGGCCCGACGCAGCCGACGTCGCGAGAGCCGGCGCAGCGGGTCCGGGGCGCCCCCTTTCTCCAGGGAAAGCAGCACGTAGCGACGGGCGCGGCCAAAGGCCGAGAGCGCGCCCAGCGAGTCGCCCCCGGAAAAGGGGTAGAGCACCACCGCTGAGGCGGGGGCCCGGCGGTGCGCCTGCAGCAGGCTCCGCAGCGGACGCAGCACGCGTCTTTTGTAGCGTCCGGCCGCGCGCGACAGCGCACGGCAGTGACGATCCGGCCGGCTGCCGTTGCAAAACAGCCGGTCGAAGGTCCGTCTCACCGCGCCGCCGAGCTCCGCGCCGCCGGTGCCGACTCCCGGGGGCCGCGCGCCGCCACGGCCCCCGCCGGGGGCCGCCCGGTCGCCGGTTTTCGCCCCGATGGAAACCGCACCGCCGGGTTCGGGGGGCCGGGCACGCCGGACCGGTTCACCCCGCCGTGCCACGGGTGCCCAGACGCGGCCCGCCGCGCCCCCGCCCGGGTCGGTAGGGTCCTCTGCCTCGCCCGAGAGCCCGGCGCAGCCCGCGGCGACTACCCACGTCAACAGCCCGAGTCGCCAGGGCCGGGCGGTCAGACCCGAGTTTCGCCCTTCTGTCTGTTGCGAGCGGCCGAAATCGCGCCTGGCTGCGTTGCTCCGGTGATTGCCATCTCGACGGTCCCCGAGCACGCCTCCGACAGAAATCTGGTCGCGTCTCGCCAGGCACGATTTCTGCTCGTTTTCGCGACGAAACAAGGGCGAAGCTCGACTCAGAAGCGTTGAACCGAGCGGGAGCGACGGGACGCGGGTCCGTGCGGCAGGGGTTCGGGGCGATGGCGTCAGCATGGGCCGTGGCTCCTCGAAGGGCGTGGACCGGTAGATCCGGGTCGACGCGACGAGTGGGGGAGCTTTCGCCTTGCAAGGGCTGTACCCCCCCGCGTCTCGAATGCCGCAGGCCCGGTGGTGGACCCGCATGCAGGGGGGAGGCCCGGGGGAGAGGGCGCTGATCCGAAGGAGGTCCTATGGTCGCCGCGGTGTTGGCCTGCGGCTTGCAGTGAGATGGCCTGTCGAGGCGAATCGGCGACGCGCGGATTCTCCGCCGGTCGTCTTCTCCCTCGCGGTCTCACCCGACGGCCAGTCCTCACGGTATCGCGGCGGCCGTCTCGAGGCACGACATGAGCCCGATTTATCAGCATCAGGTTCGGATTCATGGCAAAATACGAGGTCGCAAGCGCGACAGGAAACCCTTGCTGGCGCGCGCGTCGTTGGAGTATCGGGATGACGAGGGGCTGCCGGCCTTGTTGCCACTGCGCTGGAACGCGAGGTCCGTTTGCCTGGTGGACCTGCTGGATCGTGACACCGTGGTCACCGGATATCTGGGCACCGACGCCCGCGGTCACCCGGTGCTCTACGTGTTGCGATGCGAAGCGGCGGACGGGTGGGAATCGCCTCGGCCTGCGCCCGCCTCGGGAGGCGGCGCGCGGCGGGCGGCGGCAGGGTAGCCGAGAGGGGGAGCAGGTTGCTTCGGGCAAGGCCCCGCGGCCCACCGGTCCTCGTCGCCGCTGGCGTGGATTTGAACGGGTGTCTGGAAACCGGCGGCCCGCGGCGGCGAGCGAGTGGGGCACATTGCCCCGAACCGGACTTCGAACAGCGCCCCAATCCGGGGAGATTTGCCTCGATCGGGACTCCGCGAGGATCCCAACCGCAGATCGCGAAGACCGTGATGCCGTGTGAGCTTTGAGGAAAATCGAGTTTTAATACCTTCGGCGCGCTCAAGCCGGCGCCGGGACGTTCGCCGAGGACGAAACAGCCATGACCAAGACTCATGAGAATCATGAAGCAACGCAGGCCCCCCGGCGGTCGGTGTGCTGGGTGGCGCTCTGGGTGACGGTGCTCGTATCATGCAGCGCCGGCCTGCCCCTGCTCGGGGTGCTCACCTCGTCGGGTCGCGAGGGCGGCCGCGCCACCGCGCTACGACCGGCCGCCTCGAGGCCGACCTCCGCGGTGCCCGGGGTCCCCGCGTTGGCGGCGGGCAGCCCGGGGGAATCGGCGCCACGCGCCATGCCGGCCACCGTCCTGGCGCCCCGCCCGACACCCGGGGCGTTGCTCGCCAGCTTGGGGAGCCGCGGCTCACGAACGGTCGCCGGGGCAGCGCGTCTGGGCGCCGTGCGCGAGGAGCCCCCCCCGGTGCCGCCCCCCGTGCCGGATCCTCCAGACCCCGGTCGGTTCCGGGATCGACACTCCGCGCTGTACCGCGTCACCGTCGCGCCGCCCGGGCCGGTACGCCTGGTGGCCGAGTTCGAGCCCGCCGAGGCGCTGTATCTGGCCTGGGAGCCGGGCCTCGGAGACGAGGAGCACCTCGGAATCATTCGGGCGGTGCTGGCCCACACGCGGGTCGAACCCGTGCTGATCCACAACGGCCCCGCCGAGCGCGAGGCCCTCGAGGACCTGCTCGTGCTCCGGGCGGTGGATCCAGGCCGGGTGGTGTTCGTGGACGCCCGCGCCCTGGGGCCCTGGTACCGCCCGGCGCCGGATCCCGAGGAGCCGCGAGCCGTGCAGACGCCCTGGCTGCGGGACTGGGGCCCCATGTACATCGAGACGCGACGGGGGCTGGCCATCGTGGATCCCCGCTACTGGGAGGACCGACCCAACGACGACGCCCTGCCCACCAAGCTGGCGCGGCTCGAGGGCAAGCCGGTGTATCGCCCCCCGCTGGTGCTCGACGGCGGCAACCTGCTCACCGACGGGGCCGGGACCTGCTTCATGGCCGATGGGGGCGAGACCGATGATCGGGCTAGCAGCATGGACGTCACCGATGAGTCCCTGCGGCACTACTTCGGCTGCCGCAAGGTGATCTGGCTGGCCCCGCTGGCTGGCGAGGAGACCGGCCACGTGGACATGTTCATCAAGGTCGGGGATGAAGGCACCCTGCTGGTGGGCCACTACCTGCCGGATCAGGATCCGGAAAACAGCCAGCTCCTCGACGAGAACGCGGCCATCCTGCGCATGGCTCGAGGCGCCGACGGGCGCCGCTACCGCGTGCTGCGGGTGCCCATGCCCGACAACTCCGACGGCATCTTCCGTACGTTTCTCAACGCCGCGGTGATCGACGAGCTGGTGCTCTACCCCACCTTCCCCGGCGCCGAGGACCTCGAGCCCGCCGTGCGACAGGCCTTCGCCGCGGCCTTCCGGGGCCGCAAGGCGGTGGGCCTGGTGGTGGAGGAGCTCATGGCCGTGGGCGGCGCCATCCACTGCGCCACCCGACCCCGCCCCCGCGCCCCGCGCCGCCGATCCCCTCGGCGTCGCCCACCGCGCCAGAGCTGAGGCTTCTCGCTAATGGACCAGGTCAAAATTATTTCGCCATCTGGCGCGCGATCCATCGCGGCTGGCTGCGTTGCTCCTCCGTTGCGTACGCCCGGTACGTGCCATCGTCGCGCCTTGCCAGCTCCCGCCCCGTCCACGGAGGACAGATCTTTCAGGCTTGAAACGAGTAGGGCTCGTTTCAGGGTAGCCGCGCCCCTCGCGCGCCAACTTTTCGAATTAATTCTGATCAGGATCCCAAGTGTCCCCCGAGCTCGCTGAGTTAGAGGTAAACCTCAGCTTTGACGAGAGTTTCAGATTCGAGCGATGCCGGCATCGTCCTCAGGAGGATGGTTGCAGGTGATTGGCCTTGATCCATTCGTTCTCGCGTTCGTCAATCGACCGACGCCTACGCTCGAAAAACGCTTCGTAATTTCCCTGGATAAACTCCGCACGAGCGTCACTGTCGATGAAGTAGCGTCTGAGTAGCTCGTTATCTGAGACCCGATTGCCGTTATCAAATGACAACCTCCCCTGAGAAGGAGAGTCGAGAATATCGCGCAGGTGCGCGAGATCACTGCTAGGAGCCATTACGCGATTTTCGGGTCTGTCACCAGGCTCACGCGGCAGTACCTTCGCGACAGCGTCTGCGCCGTACCTTCCGAGTTCGTCCGCGGCTTCCCGACGAATTGCGTCGTCTTCGATGTGACTAACCATCATCAAAACGAAGGCCCGGGACCGGTTGGCGCTGTAGTAGTAGCTTTCAATCGGCTTGACCTTTGGAACCATATCATTTGGCAATGGGTCCACTTTCCCCGCAACCAAGTCCGCCACGTGGCTCACGGCGTCCGTGATTTGTCTGTTCGTCATTCCAGCGAAGTAGTTCGTGTACGTAGTCGCCCAGAACCAGATCTTGAGCTTCCCAATTGCCGCAGTATCGAAGCTCTTCTCACGGCGTCGGGCAATCTCCGCAAGACAGATGAGCTGGTACTCGTAGGGCAACGACTGTGGTCCGCGGACCTCACAGGCTTGTAGAACTTCTGCGGCGTGATTGATTGATTCCTCCAACGAGTCAAAGGGTTCCTCGTAGCCGTGACCCTTGAGCTGCTCGAAGAGCGCGCGCGGAGAAGCCTTGTATACGTCGAGCTCGAACCGGACCATCAGGGCATTGATGAACACCTTGTCCCGTAGCGCCGACCACCCCGACGGGCGAAGGCGTTCTCGGAGGACCTCCAGTCGCTCGTCAATGGAGTAGCTGAAGTAAGACAGCGCCCGTACGATATGCACCTCCGCCATTGGCTTACCCTGGCTGTTGATCCGGACGAAGCTGTCAGTGACGAGGTCCAGGTCGTCCGCGATGAGTGGCACAAGCGGGATCTCGTAGTCTTTGAAGGTGTTGGCCAGCGTCTCCACCTCGCTGGCCAAGTGCCGTCTGCCAGCTTCGACCAAGCGACGTTGGAAATCGAAAAGCTCCACGGGATCGAACAACCTGGAGAGGGGGAGCCACGTTTCAGGCGGACCTTGGTTGGCCCGAGCGAGCTTGAAGCGTCGCGACTCATCACCCACCATGGGATCGAGATCGAAGTACATAGGCCATCGGAATCCCTCACGATCTAAAGCGGCGGGGTCGTCGGTATGGGTCAGCGCAGCGTACAGCGTGGCAAGACGCTGATGGCCATCGAGCAGGTAGGTTCTAGGCTCTCCCTCGGGTGGCTGATCCGGCATGGGAAATGGTCCGAGCCGCGGTCGTGTCTTCAGATCGGGCTTGCGCGTGCGCCAGAGCAGGAAGCTACCGATGGGCATCCCCTTCCAGACGCTGTCCAGTAGCATGAGTCTCTGCTCGTCGTTCCATTCGAAGGGCCGCTGGAAGTCCGGGATGAGGATCTCTCCAGCACGGACAGCGGTGAGGATGGTTTGAAGCCGCTTGATGGTTGGATTGTCGAATAGCTTGGTCATTATAACTTACAGTCTGGCTAGGAGATCACTTGCAATCTCCTCGCGGGTCGGCTGTCCGTCGGGGCCTCGCTCGTACTCGAGCCGGAACCAGCTCTCATCACCCTCCCAGTGCTTCTCGAAGAGTGAGGCGATCCTGCGCCCGAATCCATCTGACAGGGGTTCCAGAATTCGTGGATCTAAGCCCTGAAACAGAGCATCCAGATCTTCATCACGAATACTCCTTGTATTCACGGCGCTTTTAGTCTCCGGGTGTAGGTCACCTCTAAGACCGTGCTTCATATTGAATTGCCAGGATGCTTCGGGGCGATTACGACGCAGCCAGGCCAATGCTTCGACCTGTTTGCGTCGGCGGGATTTTCCGCCCCTTCTCGATTGAAAGGCCCATCGTTGTAGGATCTGAGTGGGGAGATAGTTCTCGATTGCTCGCCGGCTGAGCTGTAGATGTCCTATCGGCCAGTCGTCCTCGAGATGTTCACAGAGCTGACGGACTTGGTCGGAGGTCGGGGACGGATCCCGGCGGTCGTCTGAATGGGCGTCCCGATCGAACATCACCCAGAGACGGAGACGCCGCAAGGAAGATTGCGAATCCTGCGCGGGTGCGGTGAGGAGATCGGTGAGAATTACGCAAATGTTGTCCAGCCCACCTCCATGCTCTACTTCGGCCCAGCGGCGCGTGATTGCGCGATCCAGGTGCAAGCGTTGAGTGGGGGGTAACAAGCGCTTTAGAAAGGCGAAATCAGCGCGTCGGTCCTCAATCAAAATCTTCAGCGGCATCGCGAGCAACGGCAGAGCGTCACCTAGGGTCAACCGAATTGAGGACCAATCGCTTTGTGGAATACCTGAGACCTTGACCCGAACCATGTCTCGAGGGGCGTCCGGCAACGCTCGCAATCCGTGGTCCAGGATTAGCTCTACTTCTGTTTTCATGGATTCAGGAAGAAGCTCAAGCCAATCGGAAATAGCCGGATCAGGGCTGTCTAAGTCGTAAGGAGGCTCGGTGACCAGGAGATGGCGCTCATCGCGGCAAAGGGCGAATAGTGCAATGAAATCGAGGGATGGCTTTGATGTCTCAAAGAGATCCTGGTCGACTTCGACGATCAAGATTCGCCTCGGTTGTTCGGTCGCTGCTGCATTCGGAGAAGCTTTCGAGCGAGCTCACGGTCTTCCGAAAGCACAGATCGCGGCCAGCTGTTACCAAGCCGCCCACCGGGGTCGACGTCGACCTTAATGGCCATGCTCCGTCCATCGTCTTCCTGATCCACCCAGTAGACAATCACTCGGTCGCTGGGGATGACGTTTTTGGCAACGGCGAGCTGGATACCCAGGAGCAGGACTCTCGAGTGGGTCTCCGCGAGGATGACCGGGGGAGCTTCGCCCGCGGCGATCTCGGCGAGATGCAATGCCAGCGCCTGCTGAGCGTCGGCGTGAAGGTGGCTTTCGGGTTCCTCGACAGCAAGCACGGCGCGAGGACCCGCCCCACTCTTGAGAGCCGCGCTGTTTTCACCAGCAACTGCGGCGGCGCGGGCTGCTGCGACCAGGACTGGGAAGACGTGCTGCATGCCCTCGCCTGTGTCCGCAAGGAGGACGTCCTTGAGCGAGCCCTCCGTTGGGTTCAATAGGATTTGGTGGTACGGGGGGGCCTTCTCTTCGATTCGGACGCTACGGTGGATCTGAGGTCTCTCGTAAAACGAGGACACGGAACGTTGCACCGACGTGTCGGAGAGCAGAAGCTCGTAGGCTTCCTCGCCGTCTGGGCTAAGCGCACGAATTGTACGTCCTTTTCTGGGAATGATCCGTGGAGGGGTCGCACGCACCGAGCTAAGCCACTGCACCTGGCCTCGCAGAGAGGTGAGCCTCCCGAAAAGCTCGGTGAGTTCCGGCGTGAGGGGCTGGTGGTCTGTTGGCTTGGGCACCAGTCCTGCGAAGGAAACCCCTAGCGGAGTGTCGTCAACACCCGAGCGTGACATGTAGTAGACGTAGCCACTCTTGGTCGGGCGTGCGGCAAGCTCGAACACGGTTGTGTCGTCCTTAGCAATCTTAAGCGAATCGACGATGACGCGAGACTCTTCGTCGCTGAAGCGCAACTCATACTCGTCAATGAAAACGCCCGCATCCGGATGGCTCCACTCGAGAATGACCCCTAAGCGCTTGTGCCCTTGGAGCTTGCTCACGGCGTCGAGAAATGTGATATCGGAACCGCCGACCGTGCCGAGCTCGAAGGGCGAAGATGCACCGTCAACGCAAGAGTCGGCAATGATCTTCACCAGCCGGAGTAACGCGCTTTTTCCGGCATTGTTTCGCCCGTAAACCAAGGTCAGCGGTGCCAGCTCGAGCCGTGCTTCGTTCTCGAAACACCGGTAGCTTCGAGCACGGATGGCTCGGAGTCGTGGCGGTGATACTGTGCTCATTTGCTCATTTCGCTCTCCGCTTCGCGACGAGAAGCGCTGGACGATGCTGCGTGGAGTATTCGCCGTTCGGGGGAGTTCGGTCAAGCGCGCGTGCACACTTCACGAAAACACGGGGTGTTGCGGCGTCACGTTTCGATGCTAGCGAAGCCTTGCCCAGGAATCGCTCCTTTCCGCTGCATCTCCCTTTGTTGTCATGGATAGGTAGCGCCTCGGTGCGGACTATGGGGTTGCAATAGGTTGTAAGCACTGTGGTTTGTCACGCCACTCCGCATGACCTAAGCATTGTGTACGCCGGGACACGGGGGGTGTCTTCGGGCGCACCACAAGAGAGGTAAGTGCTTGGTTAAGGTGCGGGAATTGCAGTGTTGTCTTTGGTGGCACGAAGGTTGCTCTCGTTGGTGCGGCAGCAAACCAATCCCTGCAGGAGGACCCCATGACCCGCTTCCCTCGCGCCCACAGCTCTCACCGAGGAACCCGCTCACCGCTCCTGCCGCTGTGTGTCCTGGCCGCGGCGTTGCTATTCGCGGCGGTGATGGCCTGGAGCGCGCCCGACGCGTCCTCGGCGCCGGGGGCGCGGGGCGACGACGCGGCAGACACCACGTCGGACAAAGACAGGGACAAGGACGGGGACAAGGGGGAAACCGAGCGCCGGCCCCCCAAGACCCGGGCGGAGGCCCTGGCTCGGCTGGTCAACGAGCCCGGGGTGCTCATCAACATCCACGCCGGGCTGTTCCCGGCCACCTGGGACCTCACGCTGCTGGGGCAGCAGGCCACCCCGGCGCTGCGTAAGGCGCTCATGGGCAACACCCACGCGGCGGTGCGCTGGAAGGCGGCCCAGGTGCTCACCCAGCTCCGCGACTCGGCCGCCCTGCCGGAGCTGCACCAGGCCGTGACCGACTGGAACCCCAGCGTGCGCCACCAGGTGATGCGGGCGCTGGCCAACGTGGGCAACAGCTACAGCGTGCCCCACCTGACCAAGCGGCTGGCCGACCCGCAGGAGACCCTGGCGAACCGGGTGGCCGCGCTGCACGCCCTCGGGCAGATCGGCGACGCCACCGCGGCGTCGGCCCTGCGGCGGGCCTACCGCGAGGCCCGTCGGCCGCGGGGAGACGCCGGGGACGAGCCGCGCATCCGGCGGGCGGCCCTCTCGGCGCTGTGGGCGCTGCGACGAGGGCTGCCCCGCAAGACGCTGGTGGCCGCCCTGCGCCGGGCGCTGTCGGATCGGGATCCTCAGGTGGTGCGGCGGGCCGCCGTGGCCAGCGCCCAGCTCCAGGATCGGGGCGCGCTGCCGGCCCTGGTGCGGCACCTCAACGGCTCCAACGCCATGCTGCGAAACGTGGCGGCCTACGCCCTGGGCCACCTGGGGGATCAGGGCGCCATCCCGGAGCTGGTCAAGGCCATCGACCAGGTGCGCTCGGGGAGGCTGCTCAACAACATCGCCTTTGCCCTGCAGCGTCTCGGAGACCCCAAGCTCTGGGATCACCTGCAGCGGTTGCTGGGACATCGCCAGGCCTTCATCCGCCTCAACGCGGCCTTCACGGTGGGGGAGATGCGTCTGGTGCGGGCCATCGCGCCCCTCACGCGGCTGCTGAAGGACCCGAGCCGGGCGGTGCGCGCCCAGGCCGTGGTGGCCCTCGCCAAGATCGACAGCCCGCGGGCCCTGCCCGCGCTGCTGCGGCTCACCCGGGGCCAGGGGGCCAAGCACCGCCGGCTGGCGCTGCGGGCCCTGATGTACCTGTCGGGCAAGAAGGCCCATCGGGATCGCTACCTGCGCCTGTCCACGGCGCAGAAGTATCGCCGGGAGGCCGCCCTGGTGCTGGCGGCCAAGGGGGATCACCGGGCCGCCCCCCTGCTGTATCCGCTCATCCGACGCCGACACGACGGCGTTGGCTGGCGCTCCGCAGCCGAGCTGTCCGATCCGCTGCTGGTCCAGCTCACCCTCGCCCAGCTCCGCACGGCCGTGGAGCGCAATGACGTGCGCATGCTCCCGGAGCTGCTGCGGCTGCTGGGCCCCCGGCGGCTTCGGCCCCACGCCCGCGCCCTGGTGGGGCTGCTGGTCCGCGCCTGGGGGCGCCTGGACCCAAAGCGGCCGTCGCGTCGCGGGGCCCTGCTCGCGGTGATTCGCGCCCTGGGCCACAGCGGCCAGCAGGACGTCCGGCGCTGGCTGGCGCCCTACGTCCACCACGCGAGCTACCCGGTCCGCATGCAGGCCCGGGTCGCCCTGGCGCGGCTGGGCGACGACGGCTCGCTGGCGCACCTGGTGGGCGAGCTGGTCAACGCCTCGGATCACCACCGGCCCTACCTCGCGTCGCTGCTCGGGCAGCTCCCGGCGGCGCGGATTCGACCCGCGGTGCGCAAGGCGCTCACCGAGCCGGACCCCTACCTGCGGTTGGCCCTGGGCGCGGCGCTGTTTTACGCCGGCGCGGTGCAGAGCGCGCCGCTGCGGGCGGCGCTGCGCTCCTCCCAGGCGGCCCTGCGCAAGCGGGCCCGGCGCTACCTGGTGCGCGGCCTGGATCGCGATCGCTACGCCAAGCTGCGCCGGCTGCGAGCCGCCGCGGCTGACGCCCAGGCCCGCGCCGAGCTGGATCGGCTGCTCAGCATCTACAAGCCCGTGCGCCGGGTGTTCCGTCCCTTCGTGCCGCGGGAGGTGGTGCTCCATTGAGGCGCCGGCCACCACCGGGCGACGGAGCCGACGTGACCCGGCCCGCGCCCGACGCACCGTCCGGTGGGCGCTGCTCCCCGGAGGCCGCCGCGGAGGCCGCGCC
>CAYFWA010000075.1:0-15157 GCA_964346625.1 uncultured Myxococcales bacterium | reverse complement strand
GGGGGTCCTGGGTGGGGCAGCGGTGGGCTCGATTGGGCGGCGCTCTGGGTCGATGGCAGCCTCGCGCCGTGGCTGTGGCTGGTCCTGGGGCTCGCGACCCTGGCGATGATCGGGGTGGGGCAGGCGGTGATCTATGTCCACCTGTGGCGCAGCGGGGGGCCCGTGGACACGGCTCGCTACCCGTGGTTTTTCATGGGGGACGATGGGCTGGCCCAGTCCGCGCGGCGCTCGGTGGTGGGCTGGCTGTCCTTCGCGGCCCGGCGCGACAGCCTCACGGTCTATTTCGTGATCCTGGCGCTGGCCGATGTGCGCGGGGGAATCCTGGCGCTGCTTTTCGCCGGCAGCGCGCTGTACTTTGTGCTGCTCGTCGTGGACCTGGGGGTCAAGGCCGTCCGCCGGAGCGGATCGCGGAGCGCGAGATGAGAGCCTGGGATGTTCCGAAGCAAAGGGAGCCGGTAGGCGCCGACGTGGGACCGAAGGCGCGAGCGCTGGTCCTCTCGATGGTCTTCGTGCTGGGCACGGGCGTCGCGGGCTGCGCGCGGGCCTGCGGCGAGGACCCGCCGCCGTCCACGGTGCGGCGGGCGGGGCGGGTCGATCAGGGCGGGCAGAGCGGTCGGGTCGGCCGCTCCAGGGAGCAGCGCGCAGCCCCTCGGGAAACCGCAGCGGGCAAGGGCACGGAACCGGGAGGTGGAACCCAGAGGGCAGTGGAGGCGGGTCCGGACGCGCGCGCGGTGTCGCTGGCGCCGCGGCTGGCGGCGCCCACCGCGGCCCAGCGGGCCTTTGACCGGCGCCACCGGCGGCGGCTGCTGCGGCTGGTGCGCCGGCTGCGCGAGACGCGGCAGCGGCTCGATCGGCTGGCGCGGAAGGGAGCGGCCGAGCCCGCCTTCCGGGCGCGCTGGCCCGCGGCGCGGCGGCGTTATCTCGAGCGGGTGGGCCGGCTGCGGGCGCGGGCGCTGGCGGTGGACCCCCTGGGGCGACGCTCCTGGGCGGTGGGGGTGGCCACGCGGCTGCTCACCGATCTCGAGTCGCGGCTGCCCGACGCCGTGCAGGCCTCCTGGGCGGCGCGGCCCAGCGAGGCCCCCCGGGCTCGCGCCTGGATGAGCGCGCGGCCGTCAGGGCCCCGCGGCGCAAACCGCGTGGCGCGGCAGGAGCCGGAGCCGCGAGGTTTTTCCAACCCTCGCGCGACGCCAACCGGGCGGATGAAGCGGCGCCCGCGGGCCGAGCCCGTGCTCACGCGGGCCGAGCCCCTGCTCGCGCGAGCCTTAATCACCGCGCGGGCGGATTTCGACTTGATCTGGCGGCGGCTTCGGCGTTACGTCAAGGCACTGAAAACCGAGGCATCGAAAGGATCTCCCCCATGAACCCTCTACATACTCGAGTTTCCGAGCTCCTCGAGGCTCACCCAAGCGCCCTGCTCAACCCGAGCCGCGAGGAGATGATTCGTCTCGTGGTGGACAACAAGGAGGCCTTGGTGAGCCCGGGCGGCGCCCTGGCCACCTGGACTCCGCCCGAGTCCACGGGCCGCTCGCCGGCCGACACGGTCATCGTCAAGCGGCCCGAAAGCGAGGAGACCGTCGACTGGGACTCGCCCAACAACCTGCCCATCACCGCCGAGACCTTCGATCGGCTGTTCGAGGACGCGGAAAAGACCCTGGCGGCCAAAAAGGCGCTCTACGTCACCGACCGCGTGGTGGGAGCCGACAGCCGCTACTGCCTGCCGGTCCAGACGGTGGCCACCTACGCCCTCACGGCTCTTTTTACCGATAACATGTTCCGGCCCGTGCCCGAGGACGGGTCCCAGAGCGTGTTTTCCAAGGCGCCCTTCACCCTCCTGGTGCTGCCCTACGACAAGCTGGACCCGACGCGCTACGAGGGGCGGCTGCGTACGGTGACCGAGACCGGGCAGGCGTCGAACATGGCCATCGCCATGGACCTGGATCGCCGCTGCGGGGTGGTCTACGGCTCGGCCTACTGCGGCTCGGTCAAAAAGCTCATCTTCACCGTGATGAACTACTACCTGCCGGACGTGGACGTGCTGCCGCTGCACTGCTCGGCCAACGAGGGGCCCGACGGCGACTGCGCGCTGCTGCTCGGGCTGTCGGGCACGGGCAAGACCACCCTGTCGGCCGACCCGCGGCGGGCCCTGCTGGGCGACGACGAGCACGGGTGGTCGGCTCACGGCGTGGCCAATTTCGAAAACGGCTGCTACGCCAAGCTCATCAACCTGGACCCGGAAAAGGAGCCGGAGATCCACCACGCGGTGTTTCACGAGGGCGACTGGCGGACCCACGGGGCCATCGTGGAAAACACCATGATGTACCCCGATGGGCACTTCGACCTGGACGACGAGCGGCTCACGCCCAACTCCCGGGCGTCCTACCCGCTGACCTACCTTTCGAACATCAAGCCCAGCTCCCGCTCGGGACACCCGCGCACCATCTTGTTTCTCACTGCGGACGCCAACGGCGTGCTGCCGCCGGTGGCCCGGCTCACCGAGGCCCAGGCCCGGCTGTGGTTCTTGATGGGCTACACCAGCAAGCTGGCGGGCACCGAGACCGGCGTCACCGAGCCCCGCACCGCGTTTTCGCGTTTTTTCGGCGAGCCCTTCATGCCGCGGCTGCCGTCGGTCTACTCCCAGATGCTCGGAGACAAGCTCAAGCAGCACGGCACCCAGGTCTACCTCATCAACACCGGCTGGACCGGCGGCCCCTACGGCGTCGGGCACCGCATCGACATCACCCTCACCCGGGAGATGGTCCAGGCCGCCCTGAGCGGGGAGCTGGCCGACGTGGAGACCACGCCGGATCCCTACTTCAAGGTGGGCGTGCCCACCGCCTGTCCGGGCACCGTGGATCCGTCCATGCTCCAGCCGAAAAACACCTGGAGCGATCCCGAGGCCTACGAGGTGCGCGCCAAAAAGCTGGCCGCCGAGTTCGCCACCCACTTCGAAAAGGCCTATGCGGGCAAGGGCATCGCCGCCGAGGTGGAGGCCGAGTGCCCCGGGCGTTGAGCGCGGCCTTCGGGTCCGCCCCGGGGTGCCCCCCTTCGGCACGCAGTGATTCCAGCAGGATGAGACCATGAGCGAAAAAGACACCGACACCCGAGGCCGCGGGGGCAACCAAGCCGGCGCCGCGGCCGTCGCCTACGACACGCTCACGGTCAGCGTGCAGGACCACGTGGCCGAGCTGGCCCTCAACCGGCCCGGGGTGGGCAACGCCACCAACGCGCAGCTTTTCGCCGAGCTGGAGGCGGCCTTGGCCGCCCTGGACGGGGACGACTCGGTGCGCGTGGTGCTTTTGCGCGGCGAGGGCAAGGCCTTTTGCTACGGGCTGGATCTCACCGCCGCCCCGGTGGACTTCAGCCCGGTGATCCAGGAGGGGCTGGCCGGACCGCGGCTGGAGCTGCGCCAGCTCATCTCGACCTTGCAGCGTCAGTGCGGCGCTCCGGCGGCCTGCCGCAAGCCGGTGATCGCCGCCGTGCACGGTTGGTGCATCGGCGCCGGGCTGGACCTGGTGGCGGCTTGTGATCTCCGCCTGTGCAGCGCCGACGCGCAGTTCAGCCTGCGCGAGGCCCGCGTGGCCATGGTGGCGGACCTGGGCAGCCTGCAGCGGCTGCCGCGCATCATCGGGGACGCGGCCACGCGCGAGCTGGCCCTCACGGCCAAGGACATCGACGCCACCCGCGCCCAGCAGCTCGGGCTGGTCTCCCAGGTGCTCGAGTCCCCTACGGCGCTGCTCGAGGCGGCGCGGGCCGAGGCCTGGCGCATCGCCGCGCTGCCGCCGCTGGTGGTGCGCGGGGTCAAGCAGGTGCTCGACTACCAGGACGGCAAGCCCGTGTCCGAGGGGCTGGAGTACGTGGCCACCTGGAACGCGGCCTTTTTGCAGTCCGACGACCTGAAAGAGGCCATCGCGGCCTTCATGCAGCGGCGCAAGCCCGCGTACCAGGGCCAGTAGCCGCGCTCCGGCGCGCCCGGTCGCGTTCGCGGGTCCGGTCCGGCGCGCCGGGCCGCGGTTTCGGGCGGGGGTCCGGGCCGCGGGCCCGGGGGTGCCGCGCCGGCGGGCCACCGGGTGGGTCCAGATCCCAGAGACCGACGAAAAAGCCAGGGAGTCCATCGACAATGGAAGCTATCTTCGGAACACATCGACGGAGCACGGACTGCGGGGCCCTGCGCGCCGCGGACGCAACGCGCACGGTCACCCTCATGGGCTGGGTCTCGCGCCGGCGGGACCTGGGCAAGGCGGGGCAGTTCGTGCTGCTTCGGGATCGCGGCGGCGAGACGCAGCTCTTTTTCAACGCCGAGGCCCAGCCCCAGGTCTACCAGGAGGCTGCGGGGCTGCACCCCGAGGACTGCGTCGCCGTGCGCGGCGAGGTGGTCCACCGCGGCGACAACGTCAACCCGGAGCAGCCCACCGGGGAGATCGAGGTGCACGTCTCGGCGCTCGAGATCCTGTCGCGCGCGGACACGCTGCCGTTTCCCATCCGCGACGACCCGGGGGCCGGTGAGCCGCTGCGGCTGCAGCACCGCTACCTGGACCTGCGCCGCCAGCCCATGCAGCGGATCTTCCGCGCGCGCGCGGCCATCTTGCGTGCCGCGCGCGAGGCGCTTTCGGAGCGGGGCTTTTGGGAGTGCGAGACGCCCGTGCTCATCAAGCACACCCCGGGCGGGGCGCGCAACTTCGTGGTGCCCTCGCGGCTGCACCCGGGGCGGTTCTACGCCCTGGCCGAGTCGCCTCAGATCTTCAAGCAGTTGCTGATGGTCTCGGGCTTCGAGCGCTACTTTCAGCTCGTCAAGTGCTTTCGCGACGAGGACCCGCGCCAGGACCGTCAGGTGGAGTTCACCCAGATCGACCTGGAGCTCAGCTTCACGACCCCGGAGGAGATCTACGAGGTGGTGGAGGGGCTGATGCAGGCCATCTGGCAGGAGGTGGAGGGCGAGGCCCCCGCCGTCCCGTTCGAGCGGATGAGCTGGCACGAGGCCATGGCGCGCTTTGGCACCGACAAGCCCGATCTGCGCTACGGCCTCGAGCACGTGGAGCTCACCGACCTGGCCGAGGGCTGCGGGTTCCGCGTATTCGAATCCGTGGTGGCCGCCGGGGGGATGGTCAAGGCCCTGCGGGTGCCCGGGGGCGCCGAGCGCTTTTCGCGCAAGCAGCTCGATGGCCTGTCGGCCTTCGTCCAGCGCGACGACGTGGGTCCGGCCAAGGGGGTGGCCGCGGCCAAGATCGGCGCGGGAGGGAGCTGGAGCGGGGCGCTGGCCAAGCCGCTTTCCGACGAGGCCAAGGCCGCCCTGGCCGCCCGCCTGGGGCTCGAGGACGGGGATCTGCTGCTGGCCATCGCCGACCAGCCGGCCATCGCCCACAAGGCCCTCGACGCCCTGCGGCGCCACCTGGGGGCCGAGCTCGGCCTCATCGAGGCGGGCTGGCAGTTCGTCTGGATCACCGACTTCCCGCTTTTCGAGTGGAGCCCGGAGGCCGAGCGCTACCAGTCGAGCCACCACCCGTTCACCATGCCGCACCCCGACGATCTCGATCGGCTCGAATCCGAGCCGGCCACGGTGCGGGCCCTGGCCTACGACCTGGTGCTCAACGGAAACGAGGTGGCCGGCGGCTCCATCCGGATTCACGACGCCGCGGTGCAGCAGCGGGTGCTGCAGGCCCTGGGGCTGGGTCCCGAGGAGGCCCGCGAGAAGTTCGGCTTTCTCATGGACGCCTTTCGCTACGGGCCGCCTCCGCACGGCGGCATCGCCGCCGGCCTCGACCGCCTGGTGATGCTGCTCACCGGCACCGAGTCCATCCGGGACGTGATCGCGTTTCCCAAGACCATCAACGGGGCCGACCTGATGACCGGGGCGCCGGATCCGGTGAGCCCCGCGCAGCTCGCCGAGCTGCACATCGCCAGCACCACGCCCACCCCCGGAGCGTCCCCGGAATCCGACGCCTCCGAATAGGCAGGGAGCAGACCGGAGCAGACCGGAGCAGACCGGAGCGGAGCGGAGCCGAGCGGCCCGGAGCTCAAGGCAAAGGGGGGCGCCCGCTCAACGCTCGGGGGGCGCCGGGGGACAGCGGCCGGGGCGCGACTCGAAGACCAATCGCGCCCGGAAGCGCCCGAGCAACCGGGGGCCCACGCCGCGCACCGCCAGCAGCTCCGCGGGCCGGCACAGGCCGCCGCGTTGGCGGCGCAGGTGCACGATGCGGTCGGCCAGGGCCGCGCCCACCCCCGGCAGGATCTGCCACTCCAGGGCCGTGGCCCGGTTCACCGCCACCGGCAACCCCAGGGCGCGGAGCAGCGCCGGCGTCATGCGTGCCACGCGGCAGCCCGCCGCGTCGCGTACCAGCCGGTCGCCCGGGAGCAGCCGGCCCGGATCGACGGCGCGGGCACAGTCGCCCAGCAGCGCAAACCCCGCGCGGTGGGCCGGGGGGGGCTCGCGCCCGGGCGGCCCGGTGGCCGGCGCGACACAGCGCACCGGGCCCTGCGTGCTGCCGAGCTGGATCCAGCGGCGGCAGGTTGGTGGCGGGGAGGGCGCCGCGGGCAGGCGCGCCGCGCCGTGTAGGCGCAGGGCCAGGCCGCCGAGCAGCAGGGTGACGAGCCACAGGATCCGGACGCGGGGGTAGCGCATGTCCCGGTTATCGACCCGGAGGCCCCGGGGGTTGCGGATTTTGGGGGCCATCGCGGCTCCCCGTGATGTGCGCCTCGGCGGCTTTGTGGTAAACAGACCAGGATGTACGATCGGCGCAACCACGCGAAGCGCTTGCTGTTCGGGGGGCTTTTGCTCGGGAGCTTCGGGGCGCTGCTGCTCGCGCTGATCGAGATCGCTTTCCTCGCCGTGCACGGCGGGGGGGCGCAGATGCAGGGCGTGTCGGCCCGGCTGCTGCTCTACGATGGTCTCGTGGTGCTGCTCGCGGGGCTGCCCATGGGGCTCGTTTTCGGGGCTGGCGTGTCGCTGGTGCATCTGCTGGCCACCCGCTTCGCCGATCAGCGGCGCCAGGAGCCGTACTGGAAGGCCCGCTGCTACACCGCGGCCGCCCTCCCGGTGGTGGCCTGGCTGGTCAACCAGGCGTTCCAGGGTCCTCGGGCCCGACAGCTCCCCGGGGTCACCTTCATCGCCCTGGGCCTGGGATTGGTCCTTTTGCTGGCGGTCTACTTCGGCAGCCGGGTGATCAACTACGTGGCGCAGCGCCTGGCCATGGGGCACGCTTCGCAGACCCTGCGCGTCGTGGTGGCCCCGGTGACGGCTGCCGTCACCGGGGGGCTCTATCTCGCCGATCAGCTCATATTGCCTCGACTTTATTCGTTTTTCCACTGGGCCCTGGCGGCCCTCGCGGCGCTCGCCGCCTGGATGACCGTGGGGGCGCTGCACCTGGCCTCGGGTCACCGGCTGCGCCGCGCCGTGGGGCGGCTGGCGCGCCCCCAGGTGGCGGTGTTCATCAGCCTCGGCGTGTTCGCGCTGGGGATGCTCGGGCTGCGGCTCGGCGGGCAGTCCCACCGGTTGCGGGGGCTGCTTTTCGAACGGACGCGGGTGGCCTCCAAGATCATGACCGGCTCGGCGGCGGTGGGGCTTTTGCCCAAGCCCGAGGCGCTGGCCGCCACCCGCCCGCCCGATCGCCCCCCGCGCCCCATCCGGCGCCGGTCGACACCGGCGTTGCGCGGGGCGGACGTGGTGCTCATCACCGTGGACGCGCTGCGGGCCGACCGGCTCGGCCTCACCGGCTACCGTCGCCGGGACGCGGGCACGCGGCGCAGCATCACTCCCAACATCGATCGCATCTTCGGCCAAGGAGTGCGCTTCACGCGCGCCTACGCCGCCACCCCGCGCACGTCCTACTCCCTGGTGTCGCTGCTCACGGGCGTGCCGGTGCACACCCTCGCCCAGCTCGGCATCCAGCGGCGCTGGCCCACCCTACCGGAGGTGCTCTCGTCCCGCGGCCGCTATCGCACCGCGGGGTTTTACCCCTCGGCGATCTTCACCATCGACGGGGCGCGGTTCGCGCGGTATCGCCAGGAGCACCTCGGGTTTGGCTACTACCGTTTCGAAAACGAGGATCTGCCCGCGAAAAAACGCACCGATCAGGTGGTGCGCTATCTCGAGCAGGAAGACGCAGCCAAGCAGGCCGAGCGGCTGTTTGTCTGGGTGCACTACTTCGATCCCCATGAGCCCTACCGGGCGCGGCGCGGCTACCGGCAGTTCGGCGCCTCGGCCCGGGATCGGTACGAGGCCGAGATCGCCTACGTGGACGCCGAGGTGGGTCGCCTGGTCCGCGCCGTGCGGCAGCGGCGCCAGCCGGTGCTCTTCGTGCTGACGGCCGACCACGGCGAGGAGTTCGGCGAGCACGGCGGCGCCAACCACGGCACCACGCTTTACGACGAGCAGGTTCGCGTGCCGCTGTTCTTTGCCGGCCCCGGCCTGCCCGATCGCGAGGTCTCCCAGGCCGTGTCGCTCACCCGCATGGCGGCCACGGTGCTGGATCTGGTCGACGTCTCGGCACCGGCGCCCCTGAGCCAGGTGCCGTCGCTGGCGGACCACTTCACCGGGCCGGTGCGCTGGCCTCGGGCGGTGATGGCGGACGTGGACCAGCAGCGCATGGTGGTGCTGGATCACCACAAGCTGATCCAGGACCGGCGCCGGGGCTATTTGACGCTGTTCGATCTTCGGGCGGATCCGGCAGAGCAGCAGCCGCTGGACATCGACGCCGAGGGCGAGGCCCGCCAGCAGGCCTCGCGGCTGCTGGGCCACCTGGAGCGGCGGCTGCGGCGGCTGCGGCGGCTGCGACGCTTCGGGCGGGTCTCCGGTCTCGGCTCCCTGGCCGTGGCCTTGTCCTCCGCGAACGTCGCGCGGCGGCGGCGGGCGACGCGGGGGCTGTTGGCTCGGGCGGTGCGGGAACCGCTGGCGCGCCGGGCGCGGGCCGCGCTGCGGCGGGTGCTCACCGATCCCGATCCCGAGGTCCGTCACCGGGCGCGGGTGGCCCTGGCGCTGGGCCGCGAGCCCCCCACCGAGCCCAAGACCCTCGCGGCGCTGGCGGCCCTGGTCTCTCGGTGGGATCTCCCCCGGGACGTGCAGTACGCCGCCGGGCTGGCCCTGGCCCGCGCCGGTCACCGGGCGGCGCTGCGGCCGCTGTCGCACGCCCTCGCGCGCGAGGGCCCGCTGGACCGCCGTCTGGCCGCCATCCGGGCCTTGGGCCGGCTCCCGGTGGCCGACGAGCAGAGCGTTCAGCGCTTGATGCAGCAGCTTCGCAGCGCCGACACCGCGGTGCCCACGCTGCGGGCCCTGGCGCGGCTGCGCCGCAGCCCGGAGGCCGCGGACGCGGTGACGAGGGCCGTGCCGGCCGTCCATGATCTGCTGTCGCGCTCCCCCGAGCACCGGGGACACCGCGTGGAGGCGTTGGCCACCCTGGGCTGCTACGACACCGGCCGGGCGCGGGCCCTCATCGCCCGCTGGCTCGAGCAGGAGCCGGATCGCCGTCTGCGGGCCTTCGCGCTGGGTCTGCTCTCCCACCCGCGGCGGCACGCGGCGGGGTGGACGCCGCCCCCCTTTTTGCGCCAGGTTCCCACCGCGGACACCCGGGCCCCCACCGGGGCGTGCCTGCCCGGGGCGGGCTGCCGGCTGGAGGGGGCGCCGGTCTCCGTGCGTTGGGGCGCGCGCGACGTCCCCGCCGGGGCGCGATCCCTGTGGCTGGCGGTCGATGGCCAGCGCCGGCCGGGTGGGGTCCCCCAGGTTCGCGTCAACGGCGCGCCGGTGACCCTGGCGCCGGTGGCGCTCGCGCGGCCCAGCCGCCCCGACCGGAGGCTGGCCTGCGGTCGGGCTCTCGGCATCGCGGTCTGGCGCGCGACACTCCCCGATCCCCCCGCCGGCGACGAGCCGGTGCGCGTGGGCCTGCGGGACCCCACCGGCCAGGGGCTGGTGGTCCGCGCCCTGGCGCTGCTGCCCCCTCCTGCCAGAGCCACCCCGGCGCCGCGGACCCGCCCGGCGCCGCGGACCCGCCCGGCGCCGCGGACCCGCCCGGCGCCGCGGCCATGAGCAGCCGTCTACTCGGCGGTCTCGTCCCGCACCCACTGCAGGTAGGAGGCCGACCCGTGGGTGATGGGCAGGGCGATTACCTCCGGCTCGTCATAGGGGTGCAGCTCGGTGACCCGCTTTTCCAGCGCGTCGTATCGATCTACCGTGGTCTTGCAGACCAGCAGGACCTCGGCGTCGTCGTGCACAGCCCCCTCCCAGCGGTAAAACGAACGCACCGCCGGGATCAGGTTCACGCAGGCCACCAGACGCTCGTCCACCAGCGCGCGGGCCAGCGCGGCTTCCCCGGCACCGGACGGCGCGGTGATGAAGACCACGAGATGCTCGCTCGACATCGGCTATCCTCCTGGGCTCGACGTGAATCCCATCACGTCCCCGCGACCGTGGTCCGGGTGACGCGCACTCTGTGGGATCATACAATACGAGAGCGCGTCCAGCGGGCCAAGGAGAGAGTGTGAAGGCATGTGCGCTGACGTGACCGTACGGGTTTGCGAGCGGTTCCGCTCGCTGCAGGGTGAGACCCGAGACGCGGGGCTGCCCGCGACCTTCGTGCGGCTCAGCGGGTGCAATCTGCGCTGTCGCTACTGCGACACCGCCTACGCCCAGCCCCCCGAGGCGGGAGAGCGCCTCGGCGTAGCCGAGCTGCTGGCAAAGCTGCGCACCGCGCCGCCGGGAGACCTCGTGGTGGTCACCGGGGGGGAGCCGCTTTTGCAGCCCGGCGCCCTGCCGCTGCTGGCGAAGCTGGCCGACCAGGGACGCGCCGTGCTGCTGGAGACCAACGGGTCGCAGGACATCACGGGGGTGGACCCGCGGGTGCGCCGGATCGTCGACGTGAAGTGTCCCGGCTCCGGGCAGCCGGCCGCCAACCGCTGGGCCAACCTCGACGAGCTGCGCCCCACCGACGAGGTGAAGTTCGTGGTGAGCCACCGCGAGGACTTCGACTTCGCGCTCCAGGTGGTCTCGCGCTACGGCCTGCTCGAGCGCTGCGGCGTGCTGCTGTCGCCCGTGATGGGACACCTCCCTCCGGCAAAGCTGGCGGGCTGGATCCTGGACGAGGGCCGCCCGCTGCGGCTGCAGCTTCAGCTCCACCGGCTCCTGTGGTCGGGTCGAGACCGGGGCGTGTAGCGCCCTTTTGCCCACGCGGGTCCCGCCGGGCGAGCGCACGCCTCGTGCGAGGCCTCCTCGCGCATCGACGCTGGGATTCGGATCAATACGTGTGAGGCGGCGGAGAGAACTGCCGAACCCGCACCAGACGCGACACGGGGGTGATCTGCAGATACTCCTGCAGCTCCCCCACGGCCCGAAAAAGCGGCGCCCGCCGGCGCAGCCGGGGGTAGCGGTCTTTCAAGATCGCCAGCAGGTCCAGCGAGAAGCCCACAAACAGCTCGCGGTCCCGGGGCTGGCGGGGGTTGCGGGGCCGCGGCAGAAAGTGGCGGGCGTTGTAGCCCACCAGCAGATTGAAGTACGAAAGCCTGCGCAGCCAGGCGGTGCGCCGGACCCACGGGATCCCGGCGAAGCGCAGGGCCAGCAGGTAGGTGGAGCCGGTGTAGTCCTCGGCGATGTCCACGTTGCGCTCCCTTACCAGCGCTTCCACGAACAGCTTCGAGGGCTGGTAGTACAGCCGCAGGTCGAATAGATCGTCGAGCTCGGGAAAAAGCACCATGAGCACGGCGGTGAGGCTCCCGAGGGTGTTGGCCACCATGTCCTCGGGTGAAAACCCGAAGCCCTGGTGAAAGCCGTCCTTGAGCTCGATCACGGTGAAAAACGAAAGCGAAAGCGCCGCTCCCACCGAAGCCGCCCAGCCCCGCTGCCAGCCGCGGTAGACCAGGTAGTCGGCGGCCAGCCGCGCGAAGGCGTAGCTCGAGTAGTAGTGACCCAGCTTGTCGGCGCCGCCCGCGTAGGTGTCGGGCCCGAAGGCCCCCTCGGAACGGATCACCAGCTCGGCGTTCTGGGGGCGGCCCCGGTACCAGGCGAAGTAGGCCCAGGTATACAGGCCCGCGTGAAAGAGCCCCACGTGCGAAAGCCCGATCAACCGCTCGCCCCAGCTCGCCCGGGGCCCCTGCGCGGGGCCGCCCGGGGCCCGCTTCTCGGGGTCGTCGAGGCGCAGCTCCCGGGACATGACGGGCTCGGCCTCGGGCGTGACGTTCGACAGCGGCGGCAGGGCGGGAGCGAGCCAGGGGCGATTCACCGTGGTCGGGGGAGGCTGCAGCGTCCCGCCCCCGGGAAGCAGTGGGTAGTAAGGGCTCCATAAACCGAACGATCCAAAGCCGATGTCGCTCGGAGGTCGGGCAGGGCCTCCGAGGAGATCGAGCGGCACCCTCTGCGCGTGGGCCGCGGGCGCCGCGCCGAGGGTCAAACCCCCGAGGGCGATGCTCAGGGCCAGCGCGGCGCAGGGGCCGGTCTTGCGGCTTCGTCGTTCGATCATCTCGTCCCGGTCGTCCCACGAGCCCCGGGCTGGTATCCCGGTCGTTTGGGGCTCAGCAAGAATTGTAGGATCGGGATGAGGAAACTCAAGGTACAGGCCAGCAAACACCCGCAAAAAACCGGACGCCGGTGATCCGGATCACGAAATCGCCGGGGCGATCTCCGTTCTGCCGGAATTCACCCGGTTAACGCACCGCGTTATCGCGGTGGTGCCATGGTCGCGCTGATCCGGCGGCTTGTCGGGGGGGTGCCCCTTGGGGCACGGTAACAAGATCATGATGGACCGACCCTGCAGCCCCCCCGGCCCCAAGCCCGTTCGGTCAGGCGCTCGGGTTACCTGGCGCGGAGCGCCGGGGACGGGAGGCGTGGCTCCGTGGCTCGGGCTGGTGCTGCTGCTGGGCACCGGCTGCTGGTCGGGGCAGGAGGCGCCCTTGGGCCCCACCCCGGCTGCGCGAGCCCAGGCGGAGCCCGCGGGCCCGGGGCGGCTGGTCCGCGGTTCCCCTGCGCGCGACGGACGTCCTTTGCGGGTGGCCACCTTCAACCTCGCCGGGGGACGCTTTGGCCTGTCGCGGGTGATCCGGACCCTGAGGGGCCTGGATGCGGACCTCGTGGGGCTGCAGGAGGTGCTCGGCCCTCCGGACGGCCGGACCCCGGGGCAGGCCCGGCGTCTGGGGCAGGCGCTGGGCATGCACGCCGTGTTTCGGGCCCACGGCTACGGCGGGCACCCCGCCCAGGGGGTGGCGCTGCTGAGCCGCTGGCCGGTGAGCTCGGTGCGGGCGTGGGCGTTGTCGCCGGGGCCCCGCCGGGTGCTGCAGGCCCGGGTGCGCGTCGGCCGAGGGCAGATCACGGTGCTCGTGGCGCACCTGCGGGCGGTGGGCGTGGCCGTGGGGGCCCGGCGTCGGCGCTATCGCCGGGCCCGCCGCCGGGAGGTGCGCCTGCTCCACGCGCAGCTCCGCAGGCTGCGCGGACCGGCGTTGCTGCTGGCGGATCTCAACGCCTCCCCCGATTCGCCGGCGCTGCGCGGGTTCGGCTCTCCGCTGCGGGACGTCTGCCAGGGCCCTGGCGGGGCGAGGCGTCGGAGCCCGGGAAACACCTGGCCCTCGGGATTCCCCCTGCTGCGGCTGGACTACATCTTCGCCAGCGCGCATCTGCAGGCCCTCCGCTGTCGCGCCGTGCCCTCCGACGCCTCGGATCATCGCCCCGTGGTCGCCGAGCTGCGGTGGGTGGCGCCCCCGCGCCAGTGATCTCGAGCGCGAAGGGATCAGGAGGACGAGGCGCCGCCGCGCCGCGAGCGCCGCGAGCGCCGCGAGCGGCTGCGTCGCGCGCCCGACGACGCGGACGACGCGGACGACGTGGACGACGCGGACGACGACGACGCGGACGACGACGACGCGGACGACGCGGACGACGCGGCGCGCTGCCTGCGGCCTCCACCGCCCTTGCGCCGGCGCCCGGAGCGCTTCGCGGCGGCCGGGTTGACGAGCGCTTGGGCCAGGGAGGCGGTCAAGCGCGGAACGCCCCCGCGCGCACGCATCTGCGCGAGGGTGTGGCGAGCCAGGGCGGCGCGCTGACGCGAAACCTCGGCCGCGGCGTGGGCCACCGGGGGGGTCTGGCCGGCGGCCAAGCGCAGCAGCGGGTCTGCCATGCCTCCGCGCGCCTCGGATAGCCGCGGCAGCGCCACCGACGTCATGACCGCGGCTGGGCGCAGATCGGCGTCGGCGTCGGCGTCGGCGTCGGCGTCGGCGTCGGCGTCGGTGCCGGTGTCGGCGTCGGTGCCGGTGTCGGTGCCGGTGTCGGTTTGGACGTCGGGGTCTTCGCGGGAAACGCGCGGGGCGTCCGAGGCGGCGCTCGTCTTGTGGGCGGCCGGTGCCGGTGCCGGCGGCGCCGCCGGCGCCGCCGGCGCCGCCGGGAGGGGCGCGTCGGCTACGGTCTCGGCGGGCGCCTCACCGAGCTCCTCGGCCGGGGTCTCGGCAGCCTCGGGCGTTGGCGCTGGGTACGCGGGCTCGTCGGCGGTCTCTGTCGGCGCGCCCCGCGGCGCTGCCGGGGCGGCGTCAACGGAGGCGTCGGCAGCGGCCTCGGCGGCAGCGGGCGGCTGACCCGTGATGGCCCCGGCGATCTGCCCCTTGAGGGTGGCCATCTCCTGCTCGGCGTGGCTCAGCCGGTCCCGCAGCCGATCCCGCCCCGCGGTGAGATCGGCCACCTGGGCGAGATCGGCCTGGATGCGCCGCTGCTGGTCTTCCAAGGCGCGGCGGGCCTGCGCCACGGAGGTGTCCTGGGCATCCTCGCGCGCCGCGAGCTGCTGGCGCGCAGCGTCGTTTTCCGTCTGCAGCGCCTCCACCCGCGCCGACAGGGTCTCGAGCTCATCCTCCTTGCGCTGGTAGGCGCGCCGCAGATCCCGCAGCTCCTCCTCGAGCTTCTTGACCTCGGCCCGCGCGCTGGAGCCGCCGAACTGGGCGTCGAGGATCTTGGCCTGCAGCTCCCGGTCCCGCTGGGTCAGCCGCACCACCTTGTCGAGCAGCTCGTTGTTGCGCTCCTGCATTTCGGCCAGCTCGTTGCGGAACTCGGCCTCCTTGCCCATGAGCATGAGCTGAGCGTTTTCCAGCTCGCGCTTGAGCCGCGACACCTCCTCGTCCTCCCGCAGCGCGTCCTCCCGCAGCGCGTCCTCCCGTAGCGCGTCCTCCCGCAGCGCGTCCTCCCGCAGCGCGTCCTCCCGCAGCGCGTCCT
>CAYFWA010000074.1:2913-15189 GCA_964346625.1 uncultured Myxococcales bacterium | reverse complement strand
GCCGGGATGGATCGGCGGCCTGAACGATCAGGTTATTCGTGATCGGGGCCTTAGGTCGCGTCGAGACGCCTCCTTTGTCGGGGCGGAGTCGCCGCGGTCGCCCCGGCTTGCATGGACGTCCCCGCCGCCGCGGCCGGGGCGGCGTCGGCCCAGGGCCGCAGGCACTGGGGTAGGTCCTTGCGCGGCACGCGGCAGTAGTCGGCCACCAGGGCCGGGCCTGCAAGGTCCGGAGCCTGGCCCGCCGGACCGGTCAGATAGAAAAACAGCTCCTCGGTGAGGACCTTGAGCGACAGGGAGTGGGCTCGGCCGGCGCGCGCGGTGATCCAGTCGGACAAGCGCAGACAAGCCGAAAATGGCGAAGCGACAGCCCCGCCGTGCCACAGCAGGGGCAGGGCGGTGGGCAGGTGGCCGCGGTTGGCCAGGCGATCCCACAGCAGCGAGAAGGCCCGCAGTCGCGACACGGTCTCGGCCGAGAGGGTGGAGGTGGACTGCACGGCGTAGGGCGGCGCGGGGTCGAAGCGCAGCCCCCAGGGCGCCTCCAGAGCGGTGAGGGGCGCCCCGCGCAGCCGCTTGAGCAGGCCGACCTGGATCTCCTGGGGGCCCAGGGCGTGCAGGGCGTCGAAGCCAGCCCCGATCTCGTCCAGCGTCTCCCCCGGCAGCCCCGCCACCAGGTCGGCGTGGACGTGCACCCGGGACTCCTCTCGCAAAAAGCGCAGCGTGTCGCGTAGCCGGCCGTAGTCCTGCGCGCGGCCGATGCGGGCGGCCACCTCCGGGGTGAAGGTCTGCACCCCAGCCTCGAGCTGGAGCGTGCCCGGCGAGAAGCGCCGCAGCAGCGGCCGCAGCCGGTCCGGCAGCCGATCGGGCACCAGCTCGAGGTGGGCAAATACCCGGTCGCAGGGCGCCGCGCCGCCGCCCTCGGCGACGGTGTCATCGTCGATGAAGCCGTCGTCTGCGGCGGGGGCCTCGTGGCCTCGGCGTGCGCGCCCGGTCCGCGCGTCCGCCTCCTCGTTTTTGGCCAGCAGCCAACCGAGCACCTCCTCGCCCCAGCCCAGGTGCAGCGCCCGGTCCACGAACTTGAACCGCCGCACACCGCGGGCGTGGAGCCGCTCCAGGGCGGCGAGTACGTCGCCGCGGGGAAAGCGCCGCACCCGGGGCGCGTTGGCCGACAGGCAGAAGGCGCAGCGGTAGGGGCAGCCCCGGGAGCTCTCCACGTAGATCACCCGGTGGGCGACGTCCTGCGCGTCGTAGAGCGCGTCGGGCTGCCGCAGCCCGACCAGCGCCGGGGGCGCGGCCTGGACCACGGCCGGCGCCTTTTCCCCGCGCAGCAGCGTCTCGCACACCGGCCCCAGGGCCTGCTCCGCCTCGCCCGTGATCACCACGTCGGCCAGCGCCGCGATGTCGGGCAGATCCGGCGGGTAGCTGACCTCGGGTCCCCCCAGCACCAGGCGCACGTCCGGCGCCCGCGCGCGCAGGGCGCGGGCCACGTGCGTGAGGGGCGCCACGTTCCACAGGTACACCCCGAGCCCCACCACCCGCGGCCCGTGAGCCAGGATTCGCTGCGCCACCGCGTCTGGCGCCTCGTCTGCGGTGGCCTCCTCGATGACCGTGCGCGCGGCCAGGTCACCCAGGTTGGCCTTCAGCGACCGCAGCCCCAGGGCCGAGTGGATCCAGCGGGCGTTGAGCGTGGCGAGGACGAGAGCAGTATCCGTCATGGGCGCGCCGATGAGTGCATGAGCCGGGGGACATCCGGGCCGGGATGCGCGTCGAGCGCTACGCCGCAATCCGGATCAGAAGTGTATTGGAGCACGGCGCGCGCCGATCAGCAAACCGGGGTGAGCTCGCCCTGCAGGCAGGGGTCTCCGCAGTCGGGGATCTCGTGGGTGTCGGCGTCGCCCGCGTCCAGATCGTCAGCCCCGCCGTCGCAGGTCAGCCGCGCCTCCTCGGCGGGCAAACAGATGGCCTGCTCGCAGTCGCAGCGCTCGTCCCGACCGCAGTCGCTGTGGTCGGCGCAGGTCCGATCCACCGTGGAGCAACCAGCCGCAGCAATCAGCCCCGCGGCGGCCACGAAGCCGAGTACGAGCCGGCCGACCGTCGTGCCCAGACGGGCCTCTTGCCGCAAGCACGCGTCCGGAGATCGGTGCCGTCGCGGCTTGGGCGGGGCGCCAAACGTCTCGTCGCGTGGTGCCGTCCTTCCGCGCTTCCCGGGCGCAGCGGTGCGCTGGAGTTTCCATGTGTCGAGGGAGATCGGCACGGTCATGGCTCCTTGTGGTTGTGGATCGGTGTACATCCGTAGTCAGGGTAATCGATCAGGACCCGGCTGAAAACGCCCCCTCCGGGCGCCGTCCGCCCCGGAGCCGGCCGCCGGAGCCGGACGTCGGAACCGGCCTGCGGAACTGCGAAAAAGTTGGGGGCCTGGCTCGGTGAGCGATCCTGATCCTGGGCGAGTTACCCTTGATATACTCGTCTCCTTGATGATAAACTGAAATCGATCGGAATGTGAGCGAGACCATGGGCTATCGGGACTGCTGTCAGTTTGCTCGGGCGACAGGAATCGAGCTGTGAGTTATCACGTCATCACATCCGCAACGCAGAGCGAGTGAAGTGGAACTGATGTGACGAGTGATGAGCGAGAAACACGGGAGGGAGAGGATCATGGCCGGTACAAAGCAAGTGAAGGCTGGGAGCCACAACCACAATCGGATCGGAATCACCACAAGTTCCGGTGATATAGCTCAAAGACCCTGCCGTCGAGCCCGGTTGGCCATCCAGCGACGGGTCACGCATCTTCGGGGGGGGGGGGGGGCGCCTGCACTCTATGGTTTATCCTGAGTATCCAGGCGTTGGGCTGCCAGACCGGCGGCTCCTCCAGCCAGACCCTCCGGACCGAGCAAACCAAGCAGCGCATCAGCATCGACCCTTCGGCGCCCTCGTGCGGCCTTGTCGTCCTGGATCCGCCCTCGGTGATGCCCGTGAACCCTTGCATTCCGGGACCCGGGGTGGAGACCGTGCTCGGTCCCGAGAGCTTCACGCGTCGAGCCGGCCCGCCGAACGACTACTCCCGTGCGTTCTCCGGTCCTGCCACGGGTGAGATCTGCGTTCGCAGCGTCAACGAGGGCGCCCACGGGAGCGTGACCATCGATGGAGCGCAGGTGATCGGTCCCCGAGCGCTCAAGCCGTCATTGCGCGACGCGCAGGCGCGGCTGGCTCTGGCTGCCGGCGCGCACGATCTGGGCGTGCGGCTCACGGGCTCGAAAAACCGCACCGCCACCGTCACGCTGCTTCACACCGACGCCCTCACCCAGCCGCATCATCCGGTGACCGGCGTACGGGGTCTCATCCGCGTGTCCAACCTGCAGGCCGACACGCCGCTCATCAGGCCGTCGAAGACGTCCCGGTCGAGAATCCGCGCCGTGGCCCACGTGATCGACTTCGCGGGCAGCCTCGAGGCCTACGCGTTCCGCCTCGACTACGAGGTACAGATCATCGCCGAGGACGGCTGCCTGCCCGTGCGAACTCTCACCGGAACGGTGCCCGTGAGTGGCAAGGACGTCTCGTACGGCGTGAGCGTCATCTGGGACGGCGCCGACGACAGCGGCGACCCCGTCGCCGCCGGGACGTACTACTACACGATGCACGTCGCGCTGAAACGAGAGAAGCTGTCGAGCGGGGTCGTGCAGCAGCAGGACTCGGCGCAGACGCAGGTGCAGGCCTTCCAGGTGGCGGTCCGCGACGATTTCGAGTGGGTTACCACCGTGAACCTGAATGACCACGACCAGATGCTCGACCTGGTGTGTGTGCGATCCACCGAGGAGATCGACACGGTACGCTTCACGATGTACGAGCTTGGTCAACAGACTGGGCAGATCGTGCGCGACATCTCCGAGGCGGTGGTCACGCGCAAAAAGACCCGCTACGACGAGCGCTGCTTCGGGAACATCCCCACCTACGCCAACCCCGTGCTCGACTCCGAGATCGATCTCCGCGTGGAGATCCTTCGACGAGACGTCCTCGTCCGAGACCCATTCGTCCTGAGCCCCCCACCACCGCCTCTGGGAGATGTAGAGGAGCCCCTGTACGAGCAGCCGTTGCTCGCCACGGGTGTGCTGTTGGCGTCGGGAGAATCGGTCACCGCTCGGACCAGCGCCACCCAGGGAGCTTTCGCGGACCCACTGATTCACATCGTGGAGGTGTCTGCCAGCCCTGATCGGACCGTGGCTGGAAACGACGACCATCACCTCGGCACGGTAGAAGCGTCGACGCACTATACCAACAACAGTAGCTCTACCAAAACGATCCGGATCTACGTTTTGCCTTCGGAGACCGGCGCTCACGGCATCACCACCCTCACCGCAGAGACCGGGACCACCACCGAGGTACTGGCGGATCGCGGCTTCGGGGGTCGCTACCTCGAGCTCGGCCAGCGCGCCAGAGAGCGGCTGCACGTGGCGGCCCAGCCTGGAGGCCCTGCCGACTACGAGCTTTTGCTGCTGGAGCGATGGCCCGGGGGCTCGCAGTACAGCCACGTCATCGACCGGCTCACCAGCTATACGGTGGCCCGGTACCTGAGCGTGCCGGACATCGACTCGGCGCGTCGCTTCGTCTTTGTCGCCCCGCTCACGGTTCCCCAGACCGACCCGGGAAAGCTGCAGTGGAACCGGCTTCGGGTATACTCGAACGATGTGGACGTGGACCTGGATCCAGACGCCCCGAACGTGACCCGCGACTGGGACGGCGACGGGATGGGCTACGAGCTCGAGGCCACCCTCGGAACGTGCGACGACATGTGGCACCCGGTGGAGCGCTCCCCGGGAGAGCTCTTCAACTGCGCGACTGTGACCGATCAGCGGGACACTGACGGCGATGGCCTGCTCGACCACTGGGAGGTGTTTGGCGTACACGTCGACGACACCCAGGATCCTGGCGGTAGATACGGGGTGGATCTGCCGCGGTTCGGGGCGGACCCTCGACACAAGGACATGTTCTTCGAGATGGACGGCTACCTTCACTGGGATCCCACCCATCCGTCCAACGCGGACTGCTCCGGCAACGTCGATGACATTCGTTGCTGGCGACTGCTGTGGACCACTCCACGCGAGGCCTTGGAGGCGAACGGTCTGTACGAGGACAGCGGGGAGTTCCTGAACAACCCCGACGGAGACCCCGGCGTGCGCCTCCACTTCGACATCGGTAGCGAGGCGGACTCCCCGTACGACTGCTCGGTAAACTCCCAGGTCTGTCGCCACTGGCTGCCGTACCTCTCCACGCTGTGCGAGGATCAGCCGTCGCTCTGCGGCGACTGGGGCGGAGCCGATATCGACCTCCAGGACTACGAGGATCCAAGCGGCGCCATGGTGCCTTTTGGCGACAGGGCCGTGGACGTGCGATATTTCGCGCTCACCCGGCGACGCTGGGGGATATTCCGCCACGGGTACGCCGCAACCAGCTCGTCCGCAAGCTACAACACCGATCGATTCAAGTACTATGTTGGTTCTGGCAGAACGCTCGCTCACGAGGTCGGGCATACCTTGACCTTGAGGCACGGCGGCAGCCCCGCCGCGGGAGAGGTAAACTGCAAGCCCCACTACCAGAGCATCATGAACTACCTGTACCAGGGGGCCTCCGAGGTCGACGGTTTCTCCCGCGGGCAAAACCTGTACGCACCCCACGATCCAACCCAGCTCCTGGTGTTCAACCCGGTGCGGCTCTACGAGGGGTACGGCAACGGGCCCAACACCGTGGACCTGGCGGATTTGCAAGTATGGTACCAGATCTACGTGGATCCCTATGAGCCAAGCGCCATCTCGCAGGGAGGCGTGGACTGGAACCGCGACAGCGTGGTGGAGCCTGGATCGCTGGATCCCGGCGACCCGGCGGGCAGCACCGTCCAGGGCATGCTCTACTGGACAGGAGGGGACAGAAACTGCGATACGGCGCACTACAAGGACTACCTGGTCGTGGACTTCGAGGAGCCGAGCCCCGGCCCCGGGCCGGGCCGGCCGGTGCTCCTCGCGCAGCAGGGGGAGTCCGGACGCGTGCTGGTGACCTTGTACATCAACCACCAGGGCGACCTGGTGTACAAGACGAGCGACGCGAACTACAACTCCTGCCGCGACATCGACGTGCTAGCGCCGGATTGCGGCGGCTGGTCCGAGGAGAGCCTGTTGCTGGCCCAGGATCCCGACTGGGACTACTCCCGCTTCGCTGCCGCCACCTACCAGAGAGACATCTTTGTGGTGTTTCCCGCGTCAGGCGTGAGCCAGACGGCGCCGTCCAACCAATTACACTTCACCATCGTATCGGGTGACCTGGAGGTAGGCTCGATCTCGGCTCCGTCACCTCAGCCTCTTCATCCGGACGCGAAGGTCTACAGCCTCGCGGACCGGCCCGAGGTGGTGGTCGCCAACGGCAAGCCCTGGGTGTTTTACGCCGGGCCCTTCTCATGCCTGCGCCAGTTGCATCTCGACATGGCTTCGGGCTGGGTCGAGGGAGCGGTCTACGACAAGGACAACCTGCAGCCCTGCATCCCCATCGAGCTGAGCCCCGCGGCCACCACCGCCCCGGACGGACTGGGAGGCAGTGACCGGATCTACCTGGCGGTAAAGACCGATCTGGACGCGGATCCACTCTACGAGCCCAGGCTCTACCTCTTCGAGCACGACCAGCACGACCTGTGGACTACCGGCCCGATCGAGTTCCCGCATTACTTGAAGTATGATCCTCCTCTCACTCCCAACTACAACACCATCGACCGATACGATCCCCTCGTCCCCATCGACGACTTCGCCCTGGCCTACGTGGCCGACGATCACGTGGGCGGCGGGCTGGTGGCCGAGGATGAGCCCGGCTCGCTTTCGCCCTGGCCGGGCCGGCTGATGCTGATGTATGCCCACCCCGCGGATCGCACGGTGTCCATGGCCTTTTCCAACCCGTACGACTACTTCTCGTGGATGAGACGCGGCTGGGCCTCCAACTACTGGCGCGAGGCGCATACGAGGTCCGAGCCGGGGGGCCGAGCGGGGTTCAGCCTGCTGGCCGAGCCCGGCGTGGACGGCAACCCCCGCGCCGCCTTCAAGACCAAACATGGCGATACGCCCGGGGACATCATCTTCTGGCCCTACGTGGACGGCATCCGGGACATCGACCTGTACGATCACAACGACTGGCTGGTGATCCGCCACTACGTGTGCGAGTCCATCGTGCGCCATCGCTGCCACGAGGATCGCAACCCCGGGAGCTGCTGGCCGCAGGCCGCCGACCAGCGGGTCCAGGAGATCTGCGGGACGTTCGTGGACCCGACGCCCTACCCGCCGTCGCCATGAGCACCCTCGAGGCCAAGATGGCGCTGCGCAAAGAGCTCGCCGAATACCGGTACACAGCTTTTTTGCGACCCGGGCTCCGTCTCATGCCGTTGCGAATGCTCCGTCTCATGCCGTTGCGAATGCTCCGGCCGCTGCGGCCGCCACGGTTGCCACGGCCGCCACGATTGCCACGGCCGCCACGATTGCCACGGCCGCCACGGCCGCCACGGCCGCCACGGCTGCTGCGGCTGCTGCTGATGCCGCCGCTGATGCCACTGCTGCGGGTGCTGCTGGTGCTGCTGGTGCTGCTGGCGGGCGCGGCCTGGTCCTGCTGCCAGCGCTCGGTGGGGACGCCCGGGATCTGCGGCGACGGCGTGAAGGATCCGGGGGAGGAGTGCGACGAGGGCCCGCGAAACAGCGACCGGCTCCCGGACGCCTGCCGCGCCGACTGCCGGCTCCCGCGCTGCGGCGACGGGGTGCGCGACTCGGCCGAGGCCTGCGACGGCTCGGACCTGGGGGGCGAGTCCTGCCGAACGCTCGGCTTCGACAGTGGATCCGTGGGCTGCCTGCCGGGCTGCGTTCACGACCTGCGCGAATGCGTGGGCGGCTGCGGTAACGGGGTGCTGGAGGCCGGCGAGCCGTGCGACGGCACCGCCATGGGGCCGGAGACCTGCGAGGGCCTGGGTTACCTCGGTGGGGCGCTCTCCTGCGGTTTTGGCTGCGCCCTGGACGAGTCCCACTGTTTCGACTGCGGCGATGACCGCTGCCAGGCCCTTGACGGTGAGACCATCGCGCTGTGCCCGCCGGACTGTGGCTGGAGAGAGCTCGCAACCGGAGGGGTATCAACCTGCGGCGTGAAGCGGGACGGTACGATCTGGTGCTGGGGCAGCAATGAGTTCGGTCTGCTCGGTGATGGCTCGAGCTACGAATCCTCACGCGCCCAGCCGGGGCGAATTGTCACCCAGTCTGAGGTACGCTCGCTCGATAACGATGGCCCTCATACTTGCGCCTCGCTCGAAGACGGCACGGCCTGGTGCTGGGGACGGAACGCCCAGGGGCGACTCGGCAACGGCTCCTACGATTCGCCTGGTGTGCCGACCAGAGTAGTCGGGTTGAATGACGTGATCGCCGTGACGACGGGCGCGTCACACTCCTGTGCGCTGAAGGAGGACGGTCATGTGTGGTGCTGGGGACATACCTCCCAGTGCGAAACCGGAGACTATTACGCTGAGAATCAGCTCGTGCCGGTTGAGGTGCCGGTGACATCGATCCAGGCTATCGCCGCTGGCGGAGAGCACACCTGCGCCCTGGATCACGCTCGGCAGGTGTGGTGCTGGGGCAACGGCATGGCGGGCCAGCTTGGCCAGCCTCCGGGTACGAGATGCGGTCGCCCCGAGCTTGTGCCGGGATTGCAGGGTGTCGTCGACATCGCGGCGGGAAGCGCGATCACTTGTGTCACGAAGAGCGACGGCTCGCTGTGGTGCTGGGGCGCGAACGAGTACGGAGAGCTCGGACTGATCCCTGATGCCTCGCCGGAGTCCTGCCCGGTGGACTTGTCGCCCGAACCGGATGTCATTCCTTGTAGCAGCTCGCCGCTGCAGGTACCGGTGGCTTCTGGCAATTCTCTGGCGACGAATGGAAAAACAAGCTGCACCATCGATCCGACAACCGACACGGCGTGGTGCTGGGGATGCGTGGCGGGCGGGCCGGTCGAGGATGGGTTGTGCCCGGGCAGCACGATCCCGTCTCCGATATCAGGAGTGAGCAACGTGCAGGAGGTGGCTCCCGGCGGGCGGCATCACTGCCTCATCGATCAGGGGGGCCAGGCGTGGTGCTGGGGCTTGAACAAGAGCGGGCAGCTCGGCGACGGGACCTACGAGGATCGGCCCGAGCCGGTGCGGGTGGTGGAGCCGTGAGACGCGCTGCTCGGCAGGCGGGGCACCGCAGCGCCTGAGCCGAAGCGGATCCTGCGATTAAGTCCGTCTACGACTGGTGCCGCCGCCACCGGCATTGGAAGATCCCGGCGCAACACCAAGCGCTGAGGCGCAAGCTGAATGGGCACTACAACTACTTCAGCGTACGCGGCAACAGCCATGCTAATGGCCGCCTCGCATTCTGGGCGGTTCGCGCCTGGTACAAGTGGCTGAAGCGCCGCAGCCAACGCTCGCGCCTCAACTGGGACAGGTTCAACGACCTGTTGCGGGACTACCCGCTCCCAGCGCCCAAAGTGACCAAGTCACTGTGGGCACCGACGTGAGACGTATCAACGGTGGAGCCCGGTGGTGGAAATCTCCTCGCCGGGATCTGGTGAGGGCCGGGGCTGGGTAACTGGCCCCGGCTACTCGACACAGCTAACAGCACTCCGAGATCAGCTCGGTGTGCCAAAAATTTGATGCCATCTTGCGCATGATTTGATCGATAAGAGACTAAGTGGTGGCCAGGAGCGCTTGCGTGGGGGTCGGGGAGGTGGGTATGGTCGTTCGGTTGTCCTTGGTCGTTCGGTTGTCCTTGGTCATTCGGTTGTCCTTGGTCGTTCGGTTGTCCTTGGTCGTTCGGTTGTCCTTGGTCGTTCGGTTGTCCGAGTCGAGGTCTACGACGAGCGTGGAGCGCGAACATGAGTGATCGATTCGTCCCGGTGGAGCTGCCGCGGCTGGCGGCCTGGATGTTTTCGGAGCTGCGAGAGCGGGGGTCCGTCCTCGGCGTGGAGCGGGGACGGTGGTGGGAGCCGCGGGAGGCGCCCTTTGCCCTGGAGCGCTACGGGGTGCGCCTGGAGACGCCCCTGGGGGTGGCCGCGGGGCCGCACACCCAGCTCGCGGGCAACCTGGTGCTGTCGTGGCTGGTGGGGTGTCGGTTCCTGGAGCTCAAGACGGTGCAGACCCTGGACGAGATCGACGTGGGCAAGCCCTGCATCGACATGGAGGACGCGGGGTTCAACTGCGAGTGGTCCCAGGAGCTGCGCATCGACGAGTCCTTCGCCGAGTACCTGCACGCGTGGGTGCTGATCCACGCCCTGCGCCAGGAGCTGGGCTGGGGCGCCGATCCGGCGCGGTCGGGGTTTTTGTTCAACATGAGCGTGGGCTACGACCTGCAGGGGATCCTCGCGCCCAACGTGCAGTCCTTTCTGGATCGCATGGCGGACGCCTCGGCGGAGCTGCCCGCCGCGGTGGAGGCGGTGGCCGCGCACGCACCGGCGGTGCGAGAGCTGAAGATTCCCGCGCGTCTGTCCGACAGCGTCACCCTGTCCACCATGCACGGCTGTCCCCCCGACGAGATCGAGCGCATCGGGCGTTATCTCATCGAGGAGCGCCGGCTGCACACCACCATCAAGCTCAACCCCACGCTGCTCGGCCCGGTGACGCTGCGGGGATTGCTCAACCACGAGCTCGGCTTTACCGACATCGAGGTGCCCGACGAGGCCTTCGCCCACGACCTGAAGTACGACGACGCCCTGCAGATGATCGCGTCGCTGCGGCAGGCCGCCGTGAAGGCGGGGGTGTTTTTCGGCCTCAAGCTCACCAACACCCTGGAGGTGCGCAACCACCGCCCGGTGTTCGATCCCGGCCAGGAGATGATGTACATGTCCGGTCGGACCCTGCACCCGCTGACCATGGCGCTGTCGGCGCGCCTGCTCGAGGAGCTCGACGCCGAGGTGCCCATCTCGGTGAGCGGCGGGGTGGACGCCTTCAACCTGGGGGACGTGCTGGCCGCCGGCCTGGCGCCGGTGACGGTGTGCTCGGATCTGCTCAAGCCGGGGGGCTATTTGCGCCTGCCGCAGTACCTGGATCGGCTCGCGGCGCAGCTCCAGGCGGCTGGCGCCGGGGACCTGGACGGCTGGAGTCGGGCCGTAGCGAAGGGACGGGGTTCGGCGAAAGCGTGGGGCGCAGCGAAAGCGCGGGGCGCAGCGAAAGCGCGGGGCGCGGCGAAAGCGCGGGGCGCGGCGAAAGCGCGGGGCGCGGCGGTGGAGGGGCTCGCCGAGGCCCGGCAGCTCAACGCCCGGGCCTACGCCGACGAGGCGGCGCAGGCGCCGGCCCACCGCGTGCGCCGGCAGCCGGTGGTGCCCAAGGGGGCGCGCCCCCTGGGCTGGTTCGACTGCATCGCGCCGCCTTGCCAGCTCGCCTGTCCGGCGGCGCAGAACATCCCGGACTACCTGTACCTGGTGGCCGAGGGCCGACCCGCCGAGGCGCTGCAGGTGATCCGGGACACCAACCCGCTGCCGCGGATCACCGGCGCGGTGTGCGACCACCCCTGCGTCTCGCGCTGCGTGCGCAACCACTACGACGATCCCCTGGCCATCCGGCAGCTCAAACGGTTCGCCGCGGTACACGGCGCGGGGCGGGACCCCGACCCCGCCCCCGTCTCGCCGCAGACGGCCCCGACCACGGCCCCGACCACGGCCCCGACCACGGCCCCGACCACGGCCCCGACCACGGCCCCGGAGCACGGTGGCTCCGTGGCGGTGGTGGGGGCGGGCCCCGCCGGGCTGGCGGCGGCTTTCCGCTTGCGGCTGGCGGGCTACCGCGTCACGGTGTTCGACGCCCGGCCGGGGCCCGGGGGCATGGTCAAGTGGGCCATCCCGGCTTTCCGCCTCACCGAGGACGACATCCGGGCGGACCTCGACCGGATCGCCGCCACGGGCGTGCGCTTCGAGTACGGCTGCCGGGTGGGCGCGGATCGCAGCTTCGCGTCTTTGCGCGAGGAGCACGATCACGTGATCGTGGCGGTGGGCGCCCAGCAGGGCCGGCGCATGGGGCTCGAGGGCGAGGGCGAGGTCGCCGGCGTCAGCGACGGGCTGTCGTTTCTGATGGAGGTGCGGGCGGGCCGTCCGCCGGAGCTGGGTGCTCACGTAGCGGTGGTGGGCGGCGGTAACGCCGCCATGGACGCCGCGCGCACGGCGTGGCGCCTGGTGGGGGGCGGCGATGCGGCGGGCGGCGATGCGGCGGGCGGCGATGCGGCGGGCGGCGATGCGGCGGGCGGCGAT
>CAYFWA010000074.1:0-2813 GCA_964346625.1 uncultured Myxococcales bacterium | reverse complement strand
GCGACGGGCGGCGATGCGGCGGGCGGCGATGCGGCGGGCGGCGATGCGGCGGGAGCAGACCAAAGCGCGGCCGGGCCGACCGAGGATTCAGCCGACGGACAGGTGACCGTGCTGTACCGGCGCACCCGCGCCGAGATGCCAGCGGACCCCGACGAGATCGCGGCGCTGGAGCAGGAGGGCGTGGCCCTGCAGGAGCTCGTGATGCCCACCGGGGTGCGGGCCGCGGGCGGCCGGATCCAGGCGGTGCAGTGTGTGCGGATGCGGCTGTCGGAGCCGGATGGCAGCGGCCGGCCCCGGCCGGTGCCGGTGGACGGCTCGGACTTCGAGCTGCCCTGCTCGGCGTTGCTGGTGTGCGTGAGCCAGCAGGCGGAGCTGTCGTTCCTGTCGGACGCCGGGGTGACTTTGACCCGCTGGGAGACCATCGCCGCGGAGGACACCACCGGGGAGACCACTGCGGCGTCCGTGTTCGCGGCCGGGGACGTGGTGACCGGCCCCTCCACGGTGATCGATGCCGTGGCGGCGGGGCAGCGGGTGGCCGCGGCGATCCTGCAGCGCGACGGCCGCGATGCCGTGCGAGCTCCCGCAGGCGCCACCAAGGCGGTGGACGACGCGGAGCTGTGGCGACGGCGGGCCTTGCGCGTGCACAGACCCGCCCTGCCGGAGCGCCCCGTGGAGGCCCGGCGGGACTTCGCCGAGGTCACTCCGGTGATCGGCGGGGACACGGCCCGCGCCGAGGGGCAGCGGTGCCTGCTGTGCAACGAGATGTGCAACCTCTGCGTCAGCGTGTGCCCCAACCGGGCCAATCACGAGATCGCGGTGACCCCGGTGCACACCAGCGTGCCCGTGCTGCAGGTGGCCGGAGAGGGGCTGGAGCCCCAGGGGCAGCGGGCGGTGATCGTCGAGCAGCGGCGCCAGATCGTCAACCTCACCAACCTGTGCAACGAGTGTGGCAACTGCGCTACCTTCTGCCCCACCGCTGGCGCGCCCTATCGGGACAAGCCGCGGCTGCACCTGGATCGGAGCAGCTACCACCAGGAGACGGATCGGGCGCTGTACCTCGAGGGAACGGGCCCGGAGGCCACGCTGCGCGCGCGCGTCGACGGTGAGGAGCACTGGATCCGGCGGGAAGGCGACGGGTGGCGCTATGGATCGCCGCGGGCCGACGTGACGGTGGACGAGGGCTTTGCCGTGGTGCGGGCGGCGGCCGGGCCCGCGGCCCGGGCGGGGGACCGGGTGGACCTGAGCCTCGCGCTGCGGCTGCGGGTGCTGCTCGAGGCCCTGGCCGGGGCGCCCTTCTGGCTGGCTGTCGAGGGGTAGGGCGCGCAGGAGGCGCTCGGCAAGGAGCGACTCGGACGGCGTTGCCAGCGGAAGAACCAGCGGAAGAACCAGCGGAAGAACCAGCGGAAGAACCAGCGGAAGAACCAGCGGAAGAACCAGCAGGATCGGATTCGGGGCGTGTCGGCGATTCAGTTGATGGACGGGGTTCCGCCGGCACCTCCGCCGGGCGGGACGTCTGCCGGGTCGGCGCTGGCGTCGCTCGAGGTGTCTTCGAGCCGCCCCAGGGCGGAGTCCCGGTAGAACTCGGTGAGGTAGCGGTACAGCTCGATGAGCAGGAGCTGGGCCTCCTCGACATAGGTGGAGGCCTGATCGGGGGCCACCTGGCCCACGAGCTGCTCGAGGGCCGCCACGTGGATGGTCTCGGCGTCCTCGGCGCCGGCCTGCAGCATGCAAAGGTACATGGCCAGCCCGTGGAGCTCGCCGGAGACGTTTTGCACCATGCGGTACAAGCGCTGCTTGCAGGACAGCTCCACCAGCTCGCGGTAGCGCTCCACGAGCATCGTGAAAAGCTCCGGGTCGTCTCCCTGGATGCGGTGGGCGTGGTAATCTCGACGCGGCTTTCCGTCGGCCTGCGGGACCTGGAGCGAGGGCCCGGCCAGATAGGGGTTGAGCCGGCGCATGCGCTCGTGGCGCTGCAGCGCGAAGTGGACCGACCGCAAGAGCATGCTGCGCTCGAGCTCTCCTTTGAAAAGGTAGTCCTGGGCGCCGCTGCGCACGGCGTCGAAGGCCAGCGAGAGGTCGTCCAGCCCGGAGATGATCACGATGGGGATCTCGGGGTGCCGGCGGTACACTCGCAAAAACGTCTCCAGGCCCCGGCAGTCGGGCAAGGACAGATCCAGCAGCACGAGCTCCGGGGGATCGGTGACCAGCCGCTCCAGCCCGTCCTTGAGGCGCATGCAGCTTTGGATCGAGAACTCGGGCTGCGTCTCGTCCCCGATCAGCTCGTCGCGGATCAGATCCGCGTCGGCCGGGTTGTCCTCCACCACCAGCAGCAGCGCGGGGATCCCATGCTTGCTCGCCGCTGCGTTCACGGGGGGGCGGGCTCCCGGGGGGGCGCTGCTCATGAGGGGGGTTCCTCCGTCGTGGGGAGCTGAAAATACACGGTGGTGCCCGCCTCCGGCGCCGAGTCGAGCCACATCCGGCCGCCGTGCTGCTCCACGATTCGCTTGCACAGCGCGAGGCCGATGCCGGTGCCCTCGAACTCCTGCCGGGTGTGGAGCCGCTCGAACAGGCGGAAGATCCGCGCGTGGTGCTCGAGCGGGATTCCGATGCCGTGGTCCCGCACGAACAGCGTGGCGAAGCCCAGGGCGGCCGCAGGAGCGAGGGCGCCACCGGTCTCGGCGCCGTCATCCACGCCACGGTCGGTTGAGGCGTCGGGCGACGCCGAGTCGGGACCCTCCGGCGCTGCGATTGCGTCGAAGCCTGCGGCCGAGTCGGGGCCTGCGGCCGAGTCGGGGCCTGCGGCCGAGTCGGGG
>CAYFWA010000073.1:2404-15201 GCA_964346625.1 uncultured Myxococcales bacterium | reverse complement strand
AAGTACGCCTTCGACAAAAATCTTGTCGCGCCTTGCCAGGCACGATTTCTGCTCGCTGTCGCGACGAAAGAAGGGCGAAACTCGAGGTCCGAGATTGAGGCCGAATTGCGTACCGGAGGGAGCCGTGCTAGAGCACCGATCAGTTTGGACGAGGTAGCGAAAACGCGAAGTTGTGTGCAGATCGCGAGCGCGTCCGCAGCGACCGACCGAGCCGTACCCGTAGCTGCGGTGACCGAGGGATCGAGGACGGTTGCCGCGAGATGCCGCAACTGCGCGATTGCAGCCGTCTTTCAAACTGATCGGTGCTTTAGGCCCCGGTCACGAATAAGGTGTCCAGTTCAGGGCGCCGAGGCGCAATGCTGTCAAAAAGCGAGGAGGGCGAATACATTGACGTATTTAACCGACGAGCGATGCAGACAGCATTGATGGATCGGCGCACGAATGCCGAAGTTATTCTTGCGCGAGCCCTTAGTCCCCGGGCGTACCCAGGGTGTGCGCGGTCGACCCAGTGGGCTTCCACGCGTAGAGGTTCAAGGAAGTGGTCCCTCGCGCGGAGAGCCGCGTACGCCGCGGACGAGGTGTTTCATGAGCGCGCGAGCGGGATTCGTCACGTCACTGGAACGCAGCCACGCGTCGCCGTCGGGATCGTTCAGGAGGGATGGCGGGGGTGACCGGCGCTCGCCCCGGGGGCGAGCGCCGGTCGGGATGGGGAGCCCCGGAAAACGGTCGCCACGCTGGCGAAGCCACCGGATCGCGCGCGGGCGGGCGCTGCGCTCAGCGCGGGCGCTGCGCTCAGCGCTGGCGCTGCTCTCAGCGTTGGCGATGATTGGGGCGGGCTGTGACAAAGGCAAGGACGGGGGGGAGGAAGGGAAGAGCGCGAGCCGCGCCGCGGCGCCGGGGAGCCTCGGGGGCAAGGGGCGAGACGCGGGGCTCGGACGGCTGGCGCCCCGGGTGGTGTGGAACACGCCCTACGCCGGGCGGGTGCGGGTGCTGACCGTGGCCTCCGGGGTGGTGGTGGCGATCTCGCGCGACCGCCGGGATCGCTCCTCGGCGCGGCGGATCGCGGGCCTCTCGGTCACAGACGGGCGGCTGCTGTGGCAGCGGACCACGCGGGTCCGGTTGTTCGAGCGCAACGCCCCCTGGACCACCTCCTTCGCCGTGGTGGGCGACACCCTGGCGGTGGCCAAGACCGCGGATCGGGTGGAGGGGTTCGATGTCAAAAGCGGCGTCAAGCGCTGGCAGACCAAGGCCACCGGGGGCGTGGTGCGGGTGGGGGACCAGCTCGCCCTGGCCCACCGGGATCACGTCCGGCTGGTGGCGCCCGCCACGGGCAAGGAGCAGTCGCGGATGAGCCTCGCCGATCCCCGCAGCGGCGCGCCGGGCAACGGGCTGATGGAGCGCTTCAAGCCGGGTACGCGTATGGCGAAGCTGCCGGGGGGCCTGCTGGTGAGCCGCCACCCGGGCGCCGGGCTGCAGGCGCTGCAGGCTGCGGATCTGACGAGCCGGTGGCTCGCGCCGCTGCGTGGCGCCGTGCCCAAGCGCCCGGATCGCTTCGCCGTGGGCGAGCGGACGCTGCTCGTGCCCGTGCACTACGCCTCTCGACAAGAGCAGACGCGCCTGTCGGTCTGGCCGGCGGGGAAAAAGGCCCAGGCGCCGCAGTGGACCGCCACGATTCCGGGCCGCGCGAGCCGCAAGCGGGTCTGGGTCACGCCGGAGCACGTGCTGGGGCTCAGCCGCACGCGCACCCGCCAGAAGCTGCTGTGGCGGGTGGAGCGCAAGACCGGCCGGCTGGTGGACGCCCGGCCCTTCCCGCGGTTTCACTTCTGCTACTACGAAGACGGGACCATGGCCTGCAAGCGCAAGCGCTCGGTGGGCGGGCACCGCGTGGACACCCTGGCCCGGCGCTGGCGCTACGAGCCGAAGCGGGGGAACATCTTGAGCGTGCGCAAGGCCGGCAAGCTGCTGGTGATGGAGGTGGGCAAGACCCTGCTGGTCAAGCGCCTGACAGATGGCGAGACGGTGATGACCGTCCCGCGCTCGTTCGAAAAGCACCGCTTCCGGGTCGTGGAGGCGCTGGGCGTGACGAAAAAGCGCCTGGTGCTCGCCGCGCGGCACCTGGAGGGATCCGCCCACGGGGATCGTCTGCTGCTGCTGGCCTTTGACCTCAACACCGGCAAGCCGGTCTATCACCGCCGCCTCGGTCGGTTTCCCAAGCCCCGGAACCGGTGGGCCGGGCCGGTGACGGAGCCGGAGCGCGAGGGCCACCTGCCCGTGCTGTGGGCACGCGCCACGGCGGAGCTCCCGGCGCGGGTCTACAGCCTGTTCGACGAGACCTTCCAGGTGCTCGACGCCGCCACGGGGCGGTCGCGGTTCGCCCGCGGGGTCCCCGGCGAAAAGGACGAGCGGGCGCGGCTGCTCGAGCGGTTCGGTGACCGGGCGGTGTTTCGCCGGGGGCGGCGGGCCTTCGCCGTGGAGCTGCAGGGCCACCGGATCCGGTGGCAGGCCTCCCTGTGGCGGGTGCGCCTCGAGCACGTGGCGCCCCACCGGCTCTACGTGAGCAAGTGGCAGCGCCGGGATCGCAAGTGGCAGGCGGTCCCCCCCCAAGCGCCGGATCCCGAGGCGGCTGGGCTCCAGACCCGCGCGAAAAAGGACTGCAGCCTGCGCTGGGCCACCTCGAAGCGATGGCTGTGCCAGGACCGAGAGCACCTGCTGGTGATGGACCCCACCACGGGCAAGGTGGCACATCAGGGGCCGAAAGCCACCAACGTGTTCCGGCAGGGCCCGCTGCTGCTGGCCACCCACGCCTCCCGGGAGCGGGCCGCCAAGCCCGACCAGTGGCTGGGGCTGTCGGTGCGCACGGGGGAGCTGCGCTGGAAGCACCCCGGCGGCGAGGCGGAGTCAGCGCCGCTGCCGCTGCCGCTCGAGCGCGAGCAGGCCCGGCCCGCGCGCTGGGCCGCCGCCGCCGCGGGGGCCTTCCTGGTCACCGGCGCCGAGGGGCGGTGTGTGTACGCGGTAGATCAGGACACCGGCAAGCGGCGCTTTCGCCGGTGCTTCGGTGAGCTCTCCGGGCCGCCGGTGAGCTGGCGGGGCGTGCTGCTGCTCGCGGCTCGGCCGCCCGGGCCGCAGGGGCGGCCGACTCCCGAGCAGGATCTGTACCGGCTGGACGGACGCACCGGGGAGGCGCGGAGCGTCTTTCGGCCGGGGTCTGGCAAGCGCGTGGTGCTGGGGGAGGCTCCGGTGCACCAGGGCGTGCTCTATCTCACGGTGCGTCCGGCCAAGGGAGGCCACCGCCGAAACGAGATCCTCGCGCTCAAGCTGCGGTGATCCAACGACCCTCGCAGGGATTCCCCCGGTGTGCCGCTGCCTGGGGGCAGGGCTATTCCTCGTCGTCGGGCCCGAACAGTCCCTTGAGCTCCTCGCGGACGGCTTGCGGATCCGGGGCCGGCTGCTTGCGGGGTGCGGAGCGCTTCTCGATCGCCTCCAGGGTGCTTTGGGTCACCGGACGGGGCGGCTCGTATTTTCCCCGAAACAGCTCCTCGAGCTGCTCGGAGACCGCAGGGGGCGGCGCCGGGGCTCCGGCAGGGGGCGCGGAGGCGGCGGGAGCACTGGAATCCTTTGGGTCACCAGCGGCCGTGGGCGCTGGCCGGTCGCCCAAACGACGCATGACCTGCGAGGGGCTCGCGCTGGCCATGCGCTGGGTCCGGTTGCGTCTCACCTCCAGAAAGCGGTCGATGTCCCGGCCATAGATCACGTCCCCGAAGCACCGGGTCAAATCCTCGTAAAAGCGCGCCGCGCTGCGGTGACGATCCTGGGGGCGCTTCGCCAGGGACCGCTGGACCAACGTCTCGGCTTCCTCGGGAAGGTCCAGGTCCGGGCGCGTGGTCCGCAGGTCCGGCGGCGGGGTCGTCGTGTGATGGGTCATGATCTCCTGGGCCGTCTCGCCGTCGAAGGGGACCTGGCCGGTGAGCATCTCGAAGAAGATCACCCCGAGGGCGTAGATGTCCGAGCGGTGATCCCCGGTCTCTCCCACGGATTGTTCGGGGGAGACGTAGTAGGGGCTGCCGAAGACGATCCCCTGCTCGCGCGTCTCGGCGTCGAGGGCGGCGGTCATCTCCTGGATGCGGGCGACTCCGAAGTCGAGGATCCGGACCTCGTCCCACTGCCCCTCCTTGCGCACCGTGGGATTTATGGAGGGATCGGCGGGCAGCTCCACCAGCTCGCGGTTTCCCTCCCGCGACAGCAGCACGATGTTTTCCGGCTTGAGGTCCCGGTGGACCACGCCCCGCTGGTGGCAGGCGTGCAGCGCGCGGGCCGCTTGACTCAGGATGCTCACCGTGCGGAAAAGCGGCAGCGATCCGTGGCGGCTGATCTCCTGCTCGAGGTTCGGGCCCTCGAGAAACTCCATCACGAAAAAGGGCCGACGGTCGGGTAGCTCGCCGAAGTCGGTGACATCCACGATGTTGCGGTGGCGGATCATGCTCGCGGCGCGGGCCTCGATGAGGAACCGGTCCACCACCTGCTCGATGCGCGCGAGTCGGGGGTGCAAGACCTTGAGGGCCACGGGCTTGCCGATCACCACGTGCTCGCCTCGGTACACGGCGCCCATGCCTCCTCGACCCAGTGGCCCCATGAACAGGTAGCTCCCGTGGCGACAACCGGTGAGGGGATCTCGGGCGGGCTCGAGGAACACGCCGTCGTGGGCGCAGACGGACGTGCCCGGATCGAAAATCCGGGCGCAGGCGGGGCAGACCAGCATTGGGCTCGAAGTCATTGAAATCGCGATTTCTGTGTAGCCGTCTCCGTCTCGGGTGTCAATCGCCGATCCAAAAGCCCGGAAGCGCTGGCCGGCGCAGCGGGAGACGCGCTCGTCCGCGGTGTCCGCTGGCACGCAGCGGATAGGCCAAGGCGCGCGGCCCTGGTGGCCCTCGGCGTGACCTATCCGGAGAATAAGTTTATGTTATTCGTGATTCTGTCACCTTCAGGGTTGGGAAAGGCGCTGGGAAAGGCGCTGGGAAAGGCGCTGGGAAAGGCGCTGAAGCGGCCGCTGCGGATCGTTGGAAAAACCGCGAATTGTCTGATCTTGGGGACCTGTTTCGCTTGACTCCATTCGTTTTGTTGTATTACCCTGTGCCTGAAGTTTAGCACCCTCAGTGTAACCTACCATTTCAAGAGGAACACCAGTGCCGCGAAGCAGGGCAAGTAAGAAAGGTCATGCGGGTGACGTCCTTTCCACCAAGGAGGCCGCCATCATCTGCAAGGTCGCGCTCAGCACCATCGTGTACTGGTTCGACAAGGGTCTGATCCGCGGATACCGCACGCCGGGGGGACACCGTCGAATCTTTCGCAGCGATCTGGAAAAATTCATGAAGGAGCATCGGATGCCCATCGGGCACCGGCTCTCCGATGGGCACCTCCGGGTGCTGGTGGTGGGTCGCGACGGCGACCTGCTCTCCGCTTGCCGAAGCTCCCTCGAGAGCGAAAACGGCACCGTCGAGTGGGCCGAGGCGCGCACGGGCTTCGACGCCGGGCGCCTGGTGGTCAGCTTCCGCCCCGATCTGCTGGTGCTGGATCTCCAGATGAAGGACCTGGACGGCGTGAGCATCTGCGAAGGCCTGCAGGCCGATCCCACCACCCAGGACATCGAGATCGTGGGAGTGGGAGCACAGGACGACGCCCCGGGGATCGAGCGCTGCGTGGAGCAGGGGGCCGTGCGTCTGCTGGACCCCTCCGACACCGCGGACTTGCGAGCGCTGGTGAATCCGAGCTCCGCGTAGACTCCGGCCGGGGGACGCGGTTGGAGCGAGGATCCGCTCAGACTCGAGTTTCACCCTTCTATCTGCTGCGAACGGCCGAAGTCGCGCCTGGCTACGTTGCTCCGGCGATTTCTGTCTCGACGTACCGCAAGTACGCCTTCGACAGAAATCTTGTCGCGCCTTGCCGGGCACGATTTCTGCTCGTTCTCGCGACGAAAGAAGGGCGAAACTCGAGTCAGAGACGCAGGGCCTGGCGGAGGAAGCGGTCGATGGACTGGGCGCAGAAGCCGGGCCGCTCGATGATGGCGTAGTGGGTGCTGTCGGGGATGAGCAGCAGCTCGGAGCGCGCGATGCGCTCATGCAGCAGCCGGGCCACCCGCGGGGGGGTGATGACGTCACGGTCTCCGGCGGTGATCAGGGTGGGGATCTCGACGCTCTCGTGCATGTCCGTGGTGAGGTGCTCATCGGCCCACAGGGTCATCTCCAGGTAGCGACGCAGGTCCAGATCCTGCCAGGCCGCCACCGCCGGGCCGAAGGCCTCCACGTTGCCGCGGACCACCCCGATGGCTCCCGCGAGCCGAACCAGATCCGGGTGTCGGAATACGGGGCGCAGCGCAGGCTGGAGGCGGTCGGCCACGCGGGCCATGGCCCGCGTCAGCCCCCGCGTGCAGCGGGCCCCTGCCCCGTCGCCGAAGGGGGCGTGGAGCACTCGCTCGCACGCGCCGTTGATGAGCACCAGGGCGCTGGCCTGCTCGGGGCGGCGGCGGTAGTGCTCCAGGGCCACCTGCACGCCCACGCTCCATCCCATGAGCACCCCCGCCTCGATGGATTCCGCCTCTAGCAGCGACTCCAGATCGCGACTGTGGTCCGAGATCTGGATGGGGAGACGGCCGGTGGGCGCCTCGGAGCCGAACTGCCCCCGGTAGTCCCACAGCAGGATGCTCCAGGCGGGATCGAGCTTTTCGAAAAGCGGCGCCCAGGCTGGATAGGTCCCGCCATAGCCGGTGCAGGTGAGCAGCCACCGCGGCTCCCGCCGGCGAATCCAGTACCGCAGGGGGGTCCCGTCGAAGCCGCAGCCCGCGCGTTGCTCGAAGCCCTCGTCAGTGAGCGCCGCCGCTGTCGCCCCGCCGGTCATCGCCTTAGTCACGGTTCCCCATCAGCAGCAGCATGACGGCCTTCTGGGCGTGGAGCCGGTTCTCGGCCTCGTCGAAGATGATGGACGCCGCGCTGTCGGCCACCTCGTCGGTGACCTCTTCGCCACGGTGCGCCGGCAGGCAGTGCATGAACTTCGCCCCCGGGGCGGCGGCGGCCATCAGCTCGGCGTTGACCTGGTAGGGCTGCAGCGCGGTGAGCCGTTTCTGGCGCTCGTCCTCCTGACCCATGGAGGTCCAGACGTCGGTGTAGACGAAGTCTGCATCGCGCACGGCCTCGAAGGGATCGGCGGTGACCCGCGTCTCGAGATCGGCGGAGATCGCGTGCTCTCGATAGCGCTGAATCAGCGCGGGGTTGGGCTGGTACCCCTCGGGGGCGGCCAAGGCCACGTGCACGCCGAGCTTCATCCCCGCGATGAGCAGGGAGTTGTATACGTTGGTGGCGTCCCCGATGTAGGCGAGCTTGAGTCCCTCGAGCTTGCCCGCGTGCTCGCGCATGGTCTGGTAGTCGGCCAGGGCCTGGCAGGGGTGCAGGAAGTCGGAGAGCCCGTTGATCACGGGGATCGAGGCGTGCTCCCCCAGGGCCTCGATGTCGGCGTGCGCGAACACCCGGGCCATGATCCCGTCCACGAAGCGCGACAGCACCTGGGCCGTGTCGGAGATGGTCTCGCCCCGGCCGAGCTGCAGGTCACTGCCCGACAGGAACAGGCCGTAGCCGCCGAGCTGGTAGATGCCCACCTCGAAGGAGACCCGGGTGCGGGTGGAGGGCTTCTGAAACAACATGCCGAGGGTCTTGCCCGCGAGGGCCTCGCGGTACTCTGCGGGGCGCTGCTTGGCGCGATCCGCCAGGTCCAAGATGCGCAGCAGGTCGGCGGGCTCGAGCTGCTCGATGGCGATGAGATCCTTACCCAGCATGGTGCGACTATCCTTTCTTCACGCGTTTGGCGATCCAGTCCTTGACCACGTCGGCGAGCGACGGGGACTCCATGTCCTGCAGCTCATAGCTGACCTTGGCGCAGGGCTTGTCCACGTCGAGCAGGCGGCGCAGGTTGAACGGCGTGCCGATGATCACGGCGTCACACTCCGAGCGGCGGATGGTGTCCTCGAGCTCCTTGAGCTGCTCCGGGTAGTACCCCATGGCCGGCACCAGATCGCCGATGTGGGAGTACTTGGTGTACAGCTCCTTGATGGAGCCCACGGCGAAGGGCCGTGGGTCGATGATCTCGGCGGCGCCGTACTTCTTGGCGGCCACGGTGCCGGCGCCGTAGGACATCTCGCCGTGGGTGAGGGTGGGGCCGTCCTCGAGCACCAGCACGCGCTTGCCCTTCACCAGCTCCGGCTCGTCCAGCTCCACCTCGGAGGCGGCCACCACCACCTCGGCGGCGGGGTTCAGCTCCGTGGCCCGCTGCTGCAGGGTCTTCACGTCGGCCGGCTCGGCGTTGTTGGCCTTGTTGATCACGATGACGTCCCCGGAGCGGAAGTTGGTCTCTCCCGGGAAGTATGAAATCTCGTGGCCCACCCGCAGCGGATCCGCCACGACGATCCACAGGTCGGGCCGGTAAAAGGGCCAGTCGTTGTTGCCGCCGTCCCACAGCACGACGTCGCATTCGGTCTCCGCCTGGGTGAGGATCGCGCCGTAGTCCACGCCAGCGTACACCACGTTGCCACTCTCCACGTGGAGCTCGTACTCCTCGCGTTCTTCGATGGTGCAGTCCGCCGCGTCGATGTCCTTGAGGGTCTCGAAGCGCTGCACGGCCTGTGCCGCGAGGTCTCCGTAGGGCATGGGGTGGCGGATGGCCACGGTCTTGAGCCCGGCCTCGCCCAGCAGCCTGCTCACGTAGCGGGTGGTCTGGCTCTTGCCGCAGCCGGTGCGGATGGCGGTGATGGCGATGAGGGGCTTGGAGCTGGAGATGAAGGTCTTCACCGGTCCGGCGATCCGGAAGTCCGCCCCCGCCGCGAGCGTGCGCGCGGTGAGGGTGCCCACGGTCTGGTAGCTCAGATCGCTGTAGCAAAGCACCGCGGTGTCCACCCGCAGCTCTACGATGAGCTTCTCCAGGTCTTGCTCGTCGAAGATCGGGATCCCGTCGGGGTACAGTTCGCCAGCGAGGTCCACTGGATAGCGGCGGCCGTGGATCTGGGGGATCTGGGTGGCAGTGAAGCCCACCACATCGAAGCGGGGATCGTCGCGGAACACCGTGTTGAAGTTGTGGAAGTCCCGGCCCGCGGCGCCGAGGATGAGGATTCGTTCGCGGTCAGACATCGCCAATTCTCCAGTTTCGGGGAGAACCTTTTGCAAGACCACCCGCCGCCGCCCAAGGTTCTCGGTTTGTTCGACGGGCCGGAATATATCAGGGGCGAACTGCGAATCAAGCCGTGTTTTTCGGGCGGATTTCCGCGTGTTGACCGAGCCGGCGCACCCCCGTATGCTGTCGGGGCGGTGTGGGATGGGTCCGGACCCCTGGAGGGTCCGCCCCGCGAGCCGCCGTCAATCCGACGTAGGAGTTCCATGCCCCTCATCAGCGCCAGCGCCCGGACGCTCCAGATCAAGATCGTCTACTACGGGCCCGGGTTGTCGGGGAAGACCACCAACCTCGAGCAGCTTTCCACGCAGCTCGAGCCCTCCCGGGTCGGCGAGCTCATGAGCCTGGACACCACGGGCGATCGGACCCTGTTTTTCGACTGGATGCCGGTGGATCTGGGGTCCATCCGAGGCTTCGCCGTCAAGATCCAGCTCTTCACGGTGCCGGGGCAGGTGCGCTACAACAACACGCGGCGCAAGGTCCTGCACGGCGTGGATGGCGTGGTGTTCGTGGCCGACTCCCAGCAGGAAGCGCTGGACCAGAACCGCTTTTCGTTTCAGAACCTCCGGGAGAACCTCGCCGCCGAAAGCATTGATCTCGAGGACATTCCCCTGGTGATCCAGTGGAACAAGGGGGATCTCCCCACGGCCCTGGATCCCGCCGAGCTCGGCACGCGGCTGAACCTCGAGCACTACCCCCAGGTGTCAGCGGTGGCCAGCGAGGGCCGGGGAGTCCGCGAGACCGTACGCCGGATCACGCGCCTGACGCTGGACCACGTGAGGCACCAGCTCACGCCCGACGCCGAGCCCAGCGCCATCGCCGAGAAGGCCCCCATGGACGGACACGACATGCTCGATCGGATCATGACGGCCGGGGCCGAGGAGGAGGGCCCCCCCGAGCCGGACAACACCGCAGACGTACCCGACGTGGAGATCGACGTGGAGCGCGCGGAGCCAGACCCAGACGAAGAGGTGCTTCTCGGCGCCGAGGACACCGGGAGCCTGGATCCCGGCCTGGTGGAGCGGGTGAGCGGGCTCGGGCGCGAGGTGCGCGACCTCAAGCGCGCCCTGCAAGACGCGTCTTCGCAGCTCCCGGTCCGCGTCGCCGACGTGGTGGAGCGCGAGGTGGAGCCCACCACCGAAAAGGTGGCGGATCTCGAATCACGCCTCGGCATCATGCAGCGCGTCATGACCCGGCTGGGTGGGCGGGTGGACGTGCTGGAGCGCCGCGTGGCGCGGCTGGAGCTGCAGGATCGCCAGCCCGGCCGGACGGCCGAGCTCAAGGAGATGGCAGGCCATGTCCACGACCTGTCGCGCCTCATGGCGGCCTTTGCCCGGCGCCTCAACCAGGGAACCAAGGGCTCCGAGCGGGCCTCCACTCCGGTGCCGACCGCGTCGGAGGCGCCCGCCGCGGAAGCCCCCCCGGAGGCGGCGGAGCCCCCGGAGAAGGATTGAGCTCGAGTCGATTCGCGACCCAGCTCGGAGAGGATACCCCGCGGTCAGGGCGCACCCCGTCCGGCCCGTCCGGCTTTTCCCTTGACAGGGGGAGCCCCGGGGCCTTATACACCCTGCGCCAAACGTCGTCCGGGTCCTGGCAAGCTTCTTTGGGCAGGCCCGGCCCTGGCGGAAGGAAGGAAGAACATGCTTCGGAAGAACTTCGCTGCGATTCTGATGGTTTCCGCCGCGCTGGGCTTGACCCTGGGCGTGGGTTGCAAAAAGAAGGAGTCCGACTCCGACTCGAAGGGGGGCAAGGCCATCCCCAAGGGCGGGAAGAAGGCTCCGATGGAGATCATGGAGCCGGCCCGAGAGCGAGCCCGCCCCATGCGCGCCAGGGCGGCGACCCCCAGAGCCCGCATCAAGGCCCGCGCCGGGGCCCTGCCCGTGCCGGCCGATTACACCTTCGTGCACCTCAACCTGAAGGCCGCTCGGGGCACGGCGCTGTACAAGCAGTTCGAGCCGCGCATCAAGAAGATGATCGCCGACCTCCAGGCCGAGCAGCCCATGATGAAGACGCTGTTCGAGACCTGCAAGGTCAACCCGCTCACCACCGTGAATGACGTCATGCTCGGCATGTCCATGGGCGGCGCGAAGAAGGCCGCCGTCATCATGGTGGTGAAGGGAGATTTCGACACCGCCAAGGCCATGGCCTGCGTCAAGCCAGCGATGAAGAAGGCGAAGATCGAGCCCTCCGACGTCACGGTCCAGGGCAAAAAGGGCTTGAAGTTCACTGCCAAGGGCAAGGAGACCACGCTGCTGGCCTTCTCGGAGGACACCTTCGTGGCGGCCACCGGGGACGTGCAGTCCAAGATGACGGACGTGCTCGAGGGCAAGGCTCCGTCGGTGACGGACGCGCCGCTGTACAAGGAGTTCGCGCCCAAGGCCACCAAGGACACCGTGCTGAGCGTCATCGTTCCCTCCATCCCGGCGAGCGCCACCTCCTCCATGCCGCTGCCGGTGCTCAAGGACATCAAGTCCGTGGCCATGATGATCGGCATGCCCGATGGCGGCCTGGACATCAAGGTGGCTCTGAACATCGGTGACCCGCAGAAGGCCGCCAAGCTCGCCAAGAGCTTGCCGATGCTGGTGAACCTCGCCAAGTCCAAGCTGCCCCAGGTGGGCAACACCATCGCCCAGAACCTGAAGGTGAAATCCGACAAGGGGTGGGTCCGGGTGGCCCTCGCCCTGAACAAGGACGACTTCAAGAAGCTCCTCACCTCCGTCAAGGGCATGCTGGGTGGCGCCCTCAAGGGCGGGCGGGGCAGCGCACCGGCGCCGGGCAAGGGCGCGGCCAGCAAGGACGCCGCGAAGAAGAAGGGTGCCAAGAAGAAGGGCCAGTAGCCCCCCATCGTCGATCCAGCGTCCGGTTCCTGATGGGGCCCGGGCGTTTCCGCCTCCCGCGCGCGGTCAGCCGACGGCCGGCCCGCCGGCGAGGAGGGCCTCCGCTACCGACAGACACAGGAGAGCGCCATGCGCTTCAGACAGCCCCCCATGCAGATCGTGAAGGAGCAGTTCGGCTCCAAGGACAAGCTCATCGAGACCGTGGCTGAGCTGGTGGGCAAGGACAAGGACGAGATCAGCGATCTCAAGGAGTCCCTGCGCGGAAGCGCCAACGCCAAGCTGCTCCGGCTCCACGAGCGGATGACCGAGATCCAGCAGCGCTGGGGCGGGGTGGACGAGTTGGTGGAGGAGATCCTCTCACGGCTCAAGCGGACCCGGGACGAGGAGTACCGCGAGAGCCTGCTGCGCAAGAGCCCCGGCCGCCTGCTCGATCTGATGGGACGCCTCGAAAAGCGCGGCCGCGCGGCCTGAGACGAACCGCTCGCATTGCCTCGCGTTCTGACTCGAGTTTCGCCCTTTTTTCCTGCTGCGAACGGCCGAAATCGCGCCGCCCCGTTGCCCCGCCGCCCCGCCGCCTTCCCCGACAACCGTCCCCGCCGTTCTGGGCTCTACGAGAGACGCCGGATCCACCGGTAGTCCCTTCACGCTGCGCGACGTTCGGAGCTCGTCGTGATCGGTCAGCGAAGGGTTGCGGCATCTCGTGGTGACCGCTGGCCTTCGAGAGCCCTTCGAGAGCCCTTCGAGAGCCCTTCGAGA
>CAYFWA010000073.1:0-2304 GCA_964346625.1 uncultured Myxococcales bacterium | reverse complement strand
CCTTCGAGAGCCCTTCGAGAGCCCTTCGAGAGCCCTTCGAGATCAGTCCCGCACGGGCGGGGGGCCAAGCGCGACGGTTCGGCAGCGCTCCGTGGCCTCGGCGATGGGCATGGACGGCGCCTCGAGCAACCGAAGCGCGGCGGGCAGCGGAAAGAGCTGGGCGACCTGACGCAGCGCCAGGGGAAAGTGGTGGCGAAGCAGCGTGGCCCAGGGGCGGGCGCCGAGGGTGAACAGGAGGATCGTCGGGTCTCGCTGTCGCTCGTCCTGCAGCGCGGACAGGGCTGCGCGGCGGGGGGCACCCCGTGGGCCACGCTCGCGGGCCGCCCACACCGCGGCGCGTCGGGGCGGGGGGAGCCGCGCGCACAGGGCGGCCGCTGCTCGACGCGGTACGTGGGAAAGCACGGCACCGAGGGCGTCCGAGCCGAGGGAGAGGATCACCTCGTGCACCGTTTCCCGGGAGAGCCGTGGCACCGCCCGGGCCAGGGCATTCGGCGCGAGCTCGGCGAGCTCGCCGAGCTCGTCCAGCGGCCAGCGGCACGCGCGGGCGGGCGGCCCGGATGCGTCGGGCGCCTCGACGGCGAGCCGAGGTGGCGGCATGTCCACCAGGTGTGCCCAGCAGCGCCGCGCGGCTGCGGCGGCCACGGCCGGCGGGACGGGCACCGTGCGCCCCTCGCCGCCGCCGCCGAGGCTGCGCGACACCGTCGCGCGCAGCGCGGGAGGCAGCGCCGTCAACGCCGGGCTCGTGGGGGCGAGCCGGCGCCCGGCCCGATCCACGGTCAGCCAGCTCGGATCCACGCGCTGCAGGTGAGCCGGCAGGGAACCGTCCCCGCCGGCAATCACGCCCGTTTCTCCCCGGGGCGCAGGGGGTGGGCCAGCTCGTGAGGGATCGAGAGACGGCCAGCGGCGACATACGCGTGACACGCCCGAGGGGTCGGTCAACAGCTCTCGCACGTTGGTAAGCGCGTGGGTGAAGCGCTCCGTCTCCCCGAGCCAGCCAGCGGGCAGTCGGTGGGCCCGCGAAGCGAGGGGGGGCGGCGGCTCGGTGGGGGGCATGGATCTCGAAATCGGGGCCGGCTAGGGCTCAGAAGGGGGCGAACCCTGCAGAAGCCCAGTAATCCTCTTTGAGGAGCTCCTGCTGTCTGAGCAGCGCGTGGTAGTGCCCGGACTCCCACGCAGCGAGGTCGTGGTAAAACTGCTTCACCGCGGGCTCGGCGGTCTGCTCGGCCTGCTCCCGGTAGTAGCGCTCGGACGAGATCTCGAGCTGGATCCCCACCGACAGGGCGGTCATCTCGAAGTGGGCTTCCGCCAGCCGATCCCGGATCTCGCCAGAGAAGATCGGGCTGGCGCCCTCCCAGCCATGGGGCTGACCGAGCTTTACCTGGTCGTCCAGCTTGCCGGTCTTTTTCAGCGAGTCGTGCTGGGCCTGCAAAAACTGGAAGTGCTCGAGCTCCTCCTGGGCGAGCCGCTCGAACGTTTGCTGCCCCTGGGGGTCATCGGTGGCGCGGGCGGCCATCCGGTAGAAGTGGTGGCCCTCGGCCTCGGCCTTGGCCGCGGCGATCAGCCCATCGGCGATGCGTTTCCTTTCCTGCTCTTGCATGTACGCTCCCTTTTCCCTTGCCCTACTCGGCGGGCGGCGCCACGAAGGTCCGCGTCGCCAGCTCGCGATCCAGCATCAGGAGCGCGGCCCCGCTGTCCTTGGCGATCTTCAGGGACTGGACGATTCCCTTGGCGGTGGCCTCTTCCTCCACCTGCTCGGCGACGAACCACTGGAGGAAGTTCTCGGTGGCGGTGTCTTTGACCTCGCGGGCGAGGGCCACCAGATCGTTGATCCGGCCGGTGATGTACTGCTCGTGCTTGTAGGCTGCCTCGAAGGCTTCCAGCGGCGACTTCCACTCCTCGGGGGGCGCCTCGATGCTCGACAGCGCCACCCGCCCGTCCCGCTCGAAGACGTAGTCATAGATCTTCTGACCGTGGGTGAGCTCTTCCTTCACCTGAACGTTCATCCAGGTGGCGAACCCGGGCAGGTCGCTGTCCTCGAAGTAGGCGGCCATGGCCAGGTAGATGTACGCAGAGTGGAACTCGGCATTGATCTGATCGTTGAGGGCTTTTTCAATCTTTGAATCCAGCATGCGTTGTACCTCTTTGTCGCTTTTCCTTGGTGGGAGCCCATAGCTGTCCCGGAAACACCCAGGGGGTCCGGCGGGGAGACGGCGAGTGCGGAAGCGGAGCCGAGCGCCAGGACGCGCCTCGGATGCGCGGCCATCTTGCGAAGCGCGTCGTGCCTCGGCGCTGCCCCGTGCTAAG
>CAYFWA010000072.1:15281-15351 GCA_964346625.1 uncultured Myxococcales bacterium | reverse complement strand
GGGCGGAAACGAGCGCGCGGGCGGAAACGGGTGTGTGGGCGCGGGCGGAAACGGGCGCGCGGGCGGAAGC
>CAYFWA010000072.1:1551-15181 GCA_964346625.1 uncultured Myxococcales bacterium | reverse complement strand
GGGCGGAAGCGGGTGTGTGGGCGGAAACGGGTGTGTGGGCGCGGGCGGAAACGGGCGCGCGGGCGGAAGCGGGCGGAAGCGGGTGTGTGGGCGGAAACGGGTGTGTGGGCGCGGGCGGAAACGGGTGTGTGGGCGCAGGCGGAAACGGGTGTGTGGGCGCGGGCGGAAACGAGCGCGCGGGCGGAAACGGGTGCGTGGGCGCGGGCGGAAACGAGCGCGCGGGCGGAAACGGGTGTGTGGGCGCGGGCGGAAACGGGTGTGTGGGCGGAAGCGGGTGTGAGGGCGCGGGTGGAAGCGGGTTTGCGGGGAGGGGCGAGCTAGACCGTCTCCACCACCAGGGCGGCGCCTTCGCCGCCACCGATGCAGAGGGTGGCGCAGCCGCGTTTGGCGTCGTGTGCCTTCATGGCATACAGCAGCGTGGTGAGGATGCGAGCGCCGGAGGCGCCGATGGGGTGGCCCACCACCACGGCTCCGCCGTTGACGTTGACCTTGGCGGGGTCGAGCTTGAACTCGTCCTGGGCGGCCAGGGTCACCACGGCGAAGGCCTCGTTGATCTCCCACAGATCGATGTCCTCGGGGCTCAGCTCCGCCTTGGCCAGGGCCTTTTTCACCGAGCCCGCCGGGGCGGTGGTGAACCAGCAGGGCTCCTGGGCAAAGGCGGCCTGGGACAGGATCCGCACCATGGGCTCGAGGCCGAGCTCATCGGCCTTCTCGCGCGACATCACCAGCACGGCGGCGGCGCCGTCGTTGATGGAGGAGGCGTTGGCCGCGGTCACGGTGCCGTCCTTCTTGAAGGCCGGGCGCAGCTTGGCCATCTTCTCGGGCATGGACTTGTCGATGCCCTCGTCGGTCTTGACCACCAGAGGATCGCCCTTGCGCTGGGGCACCTCCACCGGGACGATCTCCGAGTCGAACCGGCCCTCGTCGCGAGCGGCGCGGGCGCGCAGGGTGGACTCCTTGGCGAACTCGTCCTGCTTCTCGCGGGTGTAGGTGTACTCCTCGGCGCACAGCTCGGCGAACATGCCCATGTGCTTGTCGTCGTAGGGGTCCCACAGCCCGTCGTGGACCATGCCGTCCACCGCGGCCTTGTTGTTCATCCGCATGCCCCAGCGCGAGTCCGGCAGGTAGTAGGGCGTCCGGCTCATGGACTCCATGCCCCCGGCCACGATGATGTCCGCGTCGCCGGTCTGGACGGCCTGGGCGGCCAGCATCACCGACTTGAGGCCGGAGCCACAGACCTTGTTGATGGTCATGCACTCCACCTTGGTGGGCAGCCCCGCGTAGATGGCGGCCTGGCGGGCCGGGGCCTGCCCTTGCCCGGCGGGCAGCACGCAGCCCATGATGCACTCATCCACGATCTCCTTGTCCACCCCGGCCCGCTCGAGGGCGGCCTCGATGGCGATGGCGCCCAGCTTGGGGGCGTCGATGGAGCTCAGCGTACCCCCGAAGGTGCCTACCGGAGTACGGGCGGCGCTGACGATGACGACTTCACGCAGATGATGGGTCATGGGCTCTCCTTTTGTGGTCCGATTGCCGTGCGATGCCTCGTGAAAACCGACGACTCGCGGCGGGTCCGAATCGAGTTCGAGCGGCAGTTTATTCCGCGATCTCCAGGGAGGCAAGGCAAGATTTTCGCGGGATATCGCCTGTTTTGCCTGATCCCGGTGCTCTAGCTTGCTCTAGCTTGCTCTAGCTTGCTCTAGCTTGCTAGCTTGCTAGCTTGCTTGCTCTAGCTTGCTCTAGCTTGCTCTAGCTTGCTCTATCGGCTCGAAATCGAGGAGGGCTCGCTGCGCCCCTGCTGCGAGCGAGCCCGCGTCTCCCCGGACGCATCGGAAAACCGGGTCGCCGAGCTGTCTGTGGCCTCGAGCGCAGAAGACGGTCTATGGTCGCGATCGGCTTCTCGAGGTTCTTCGCTTCGAACCGTCGCGCTGCTCGTGGGAGGGAACGCGACTTCGAAGCGAACCCATTGCTGCCCCATCGCGGCAGTAATCATAGCGGATACACAGAACTCCGCGTCCTCCAAAAAGTCGGAGGGCGAGAGGGGCAATCACAAGACGGAGTCTCGGACAGAAGTCCCCGGGTCCGGCCCGTGAAGCGGGCCGGACCCGGGGAGGGGGAATGCGGGGGTCTAGTCGAGGGTGTAGCTGGGGTGCTCGAAGCGGTAGCTGAGCGAGCGCACCATGTCGAGGTTGATGACGTAGTTCTTGAGGTTGGTCTCGAACACCGTCATGTTGTTGTACGCCTCTTCGTAGGCCGCGGTGCCCGGCGTGGCGTTGACATACTCGGTTTCCCAGTACTCGTACTGAGCCTTGATGGACTCGGCCTCGTCGAGCATGCGCGCGCCGATGGAGCCGGAGGCCATGCGCACCGTCTGGTTCTCCTCGTCCCAGACCTCCACGCCGTCGTCCGGGTAGCGGACCGACTGGTAGGACTTGAAGGAGAACGGGTCGGTGAACTCCACGACCTCGGCCTCGGGCGGGATCTGGGACCAGTCGATGCCCTCACCGTTGCCCTCCACGTAGATGCGGGAGCGATCCAGGAACTCCTGGCTGTAGTTCATGGGGAACATGGCCATGCCCCAGGTGGCGGCGTAGAGCTGGGTGGTGAAGGTGTCGCCCGGATCCACGTAGCCCTCGAAGGTGCCGCCGGTTAGCGAGCAGCGCGGCGCGGTCATGTTGGTGACGTCGCGGTGCTCGATGATGGCGTTGCCGTTGGAGTCGAACCCGCAGAACGACGGCGCCATGGCCCGCAGGTCCTGGGACATGAGGGCCTGGAACGTGGCGTCGATCTGCTTGTTGTACACGCGGGCGAAGTTGATGGTGTACTTGCGCACGTCCTCCTGGGTGTCGCGGCCCATGAAGTTGTTGGTGGCCTCGCCAAGCACCTGGATGGCCAGGGGCCGGTCCAGGAACTGCCCGATGCGCACCTTCTTGAGGTACCACTGGTAGCCCAGGTTGAAGTCCCAGGTGTCGTCCCAGAACTTGCCGTTCATGTGGTCCACCAAGAAGCACTCGGAGCCGCCGCCGGTGGGCCCGCAGTCGAGGCCTTGCGGCGCGCCGTACTGTGGCTCCTGATCGCGGTACCAGTAGGTCTCGCCGTTCATGCGCTGGCGCTGCACGTAGTAGCCGGGCTGCGGGTAGTTCATGGCCCGCATCAGAGTATCGAAGCCGCGGCTGACGGCCACGGTGTAGGTCCCCCAGCCGGTCTCGTCGTCTGCGAAGAACTGCTCCACCTCGGTCGCAGACCAGATCCCCCAGTCGTGAAAGATCGTGGCGTAGAGCACATAGTACTGCAGGTGGTTCTGCAGCAGGTCGAAGTACCGGCCGTAAATCCGCCCAACGTACGAGTCGTCGTTCCAGCCCCACTCCAGCCGGTCGCGGCCGAAGTTGTTGAACACGTAGTAATTCTCGTACATCTGGATGACGTTCTCGGTGATCTCGTACAGATCCGCGCCCTCGTCGAAGACGTTACAGCCGAGCGAGGTGTTGCGGAACTCGTCCGCGCACATCTTGTAGGGCACCATGATGCGGCTGTTGCTCCCGCCGGCCTTGGACTCCACCGCGGGATCGGTCATCCAGGCGTTGCCGCCCGTCGTCCGTTCGTACAGCCAGGGCTTGGGTACCCAGTCCCGGTTGGACTCCGAGGTGTCCACCGCGCCGTCGGGGCGGGCGGTCTCGTCGTAGTGAATCTGCGTGTACAGCAGCGCCTCCGGAGGCATCGTCGTATAAAAGTAGACCGGAGTCGGCCAGGAGAACTGCCGGAAGGTCTGGAACCAGGCGATGTCGTCCCGCTGCTCGACGGTGTTGAACACCTGGGTAAAGCCCGCGTAGGTGTGCAAGATGGACGCGTAGTCGTGGCGGCCCAGGCCGCTGAAGTCGGAGTTGAACTTCGCGCCGTAGTCCATGATGGACGTATACTGGTACTGGGTGATCTTGGCCAGGTTCTCGGCGTGGGTCCGCGGCTGGATGGTGCGCGGGCTGATCACCTCGCCCTGGGGCGTGTTGGCCACCCGGATCTGCCAGTACTCGTCGAAGTAGTTCATGGCATCGTAGCTGCCCTTGAAGTTGTGGCGCAGGCCAAAGTTGTGGCCCATCTCGTGGACCGCCACGCCGTCGAAGATCTTCTCGCGCACCGCCCACTTGACGCGGTCGGCGCACTGGCCGTCGGCGGACCAGCGGTTGGTCTGCAGGTTCACGTCGGCCTTGCAGGCCTCGATGTTGCTGCAGTTGCCCTCCTGGTCCCGGTCCGCCTCGGAGCAGCACAGGGTGCACACCAGCTCGGAGGCCAGGCCGATGGTGGAGGGCTCCACGAAGGGGAAGAACTCCGGGTACATGATGGTCTTGGCGGCGTGGCCGAACTTGATCTGGTTCATGGCCCGGATGCGCTTGATGTTGTGCTTATAAAGCGGGCTGACCTTCTTGCGGATCTCGGAGCCGTAGGGCAGATCCGCCGCGGAGGTGTTCATGACGTCGTAGCCCGCCGCCTGCAGCGTGGCCGCGTTGCTCATGAGGTGGTCCGGGGTCATCATCAGGTCCTCCCAGTAGGTGTCGCGGAGCAGGTTGATCCGCGCCTGCTGGGGGTTGGTGCCGTTGCCCAGCACGCCCGTGCGGGCGATGGTGGACTGGCGGCGCCGGGCCCACTCCATGGTCTCCTCGGCGCTGAGCTTGCCGCCGCCGGCGGCGGGGGCTGCGGTGGACGGCGGGATGGCCCGGGTCCAGTCGAAGTTCATGTTGCCAAACAGCCGCCGGATGTCGGCCTTGGTGTAGGTCCGGCTCTCCCAGGAGCGGCGGCGCGGGCCGTCGGGGCGCACGCCGCGCTTGTCACGGCCGGCCGCCTGGGGCCTCCGGTAGCTGCCCGCGGCGCCCTGCTCCTTGACGAAGTCCCACTGGAGCCGACCCCAGAGGTAGTCCTCCCACTGGAAGTTCTGGTCGGTGAGCATGCGCACGATGTCCCGCGCGTAGACCGAGTAGCTGTCCAGCGGCGCGCCGTAGATGTTGGCGATGGCGCTGATGACCTCGCCGGTGAGCGGGTCCCCCAGGGGCGGGCCGTAGCCCAGGGGCGAGTACTGCTGCGGGGCGTCCACCCACACCAGGTGGTTGTAGCGGATGTCGCCCAGGCGCACCTCGCGTCCCACCGGGCCGCACTCGGGCGGGTCGCCCTCCTGCACCACCGGGTTGGGACACATCACCACCATCTTGAAGTCGGGGTCGTCGAACTCGGGCCGTGCGTCGCAGCGGTTCTCCTGGCCCTGCTTCCACACCTCGTAGTCGGTCTTGGAGCAGCCGGCCGCCAGCCACACGGACATGTTGAACACGTCCGCCCACTGGTCGATGACGCTCTGGGCGGTGTCCTCGAGGTTGTCCGGGAAGGTCTCGTTGAGGAAGTACACAATGGGCTTGAGGGGCCGGTTGTAGGGCCGCATCACGTACTTCTCGCTGCCCTCGTGGTCCTCCACGTACACCGGGCTGCCGTCGGACACGTAGAAGCAGGGCTCACTGCACTCGGCGCCCTGGCCATCGCAGCGGCAGTGCACCTCGTTGGTGGCGCCCTGCAGATCCGGCGGGAGCTGATCCGAGGTGTAGACCTTGCGGGCCTTGATGAACACCTTGGTGCCGTCCACGTAGCGGCAGGGGTTGCCGTCGGCCGGGCAGGTGTAGTTGCCCTTGGCCGGGTTGGCGTGCAGGCTCGCGGTGGCCGAGTCGGTGGCCTTGCGATACCACTCGTCGTAGAGGTTGAAGCGGTTCGCGTACCAGGTGATGCCGCCCACCGTGACGCCGTAGTCGCGGCTGTAGGTGAGCCGCTGGGTCAAAAAGTACCCGTAGTCGTCCATCTCCACCTGCGAGTACTCGCGGGGGTGGTACTCCTTGTCCGGGTCGAGCCGGGCGAAGGCGTGCCGCACGACGACCTCGGTGGAGGTGCAGGACTTGCTCAGGTCGTCGTAAAAGAAGCAGTCGGGGAGCTCATCGATCCCGCTGTAGCCGTACTCCCGCATCTGGGGCGTCACCAGCTCCTTGGTGGTGATGCCGATGTAGACCGCCTCGTCGTTTTGGTTGCGCTCGATCTTCGGCGCGTGGGGGTGGTCCGGGTCGGTCTGGAAGTAGCTCACCGGATCCATCTGCACGGTGCGCTCCCACATCCAGTTCCAGTTGGACACGAGGTTCTTGGACCAGTCGATGCGCAAGAACTCCCGGTCGTACCAGGGGCGCTCCTTGGACTCCTTGAGGACGTTGGTCTCCTCACCGGTGGTGGGGTTGTAGTCCCGGATGATGTCGAAGTGCTCCACCGCCCAGGCGCCCATGGGCTCGCCCTTGAAGGCCACCTCGTCCAGCGGGTTGTGCTCCGACTCGGTGCCGCGCACGCGATCGTAGGCCAGGCGGGCATAGACCACGTCTTCCTGAATGTCCCACTTGATGATGGCCACGTCCATCGACGTCTCGCCGATGAAGGTCACCGACGAGCCGTAGCCGATGTCTACGACCGTGGGGGCGTAGTGCCAAAGCCCCTTGAGGTCTCGTTTCGCGATGATGTTCGGCTGGACGTAGCTCCGGGGCTCGCGCTCCTTGGCGCAGCCCGAGGCGACGGCCAGCGCCACGAATGTGGCGAGAAAGGCCTTGTACTTGCCCGACATGGTCTTGATACCTCCAATTGCAGAAAACCTAGCCATGGGTTCTCGATTCGATAGCCTGGGTTGATCTTGATTCGATAGCCTGGGTTGATCGCGGGGGATCATCGTCATCTCGTTCGCTTCGTCATCTCGGCGCCTCATCTCATCGCCTCATCTCATCGCCTCATCTCATCGCCGTGGTCTTCGGCTCGGCCACCGGCTTTTCCACCGGCTTGGTCTTGGTGAGCGACGTGTAGAGCTTCTCGAAGGTGAAGTACGCCGTGAGCATGAACGCCGTGTAGTTGTTGGCGTTGGCCACGAAGAACGGCTGCTGGATGGTGCTCGAGTTGGGTTTCTTCTGGGGCGCGTTGGTGTACATCAGCGCCTGGAGCTGCAGGTAGGGCAGCGGCGAGTACAGCAGGCCCACCGAGAAGTTGTGGGTGTAGCGCTCGCCGCGGGGCGACAGCTCGTCCTGGATCTCGTCGTTGTTGGCGCAGGCGTCCACCTCCACGCCGTGCAGATCGAACACGCACTTGTCGAGGTCGTAGAGCAGGGCGTGGGTGAGGCCATAGCCCACCAGCAGCATCATCCCCGGGTAGAAGTTGTAGTAGGCGTAGAAGTCGTTGGAAAAGGCCGCCACGGGGTTGCGCACCAGGGACTCGTAGCCGTCCCAGATGGCGTCGCCGGGCACGGTGACGCCGCCGCCGACGTCCACCGGATCGTCGCTGGCGAAGTTCCGGTCGATGACCAGCGTCTTGTACTCGTGGAAGTAGCGGGTGGCCCCGAACATATAGCCGAGGGTTAGGGCCTGCTTGACCTTGCCGATCTTCCAGCTAAAGGAGCGCGACAGCCCCACGGCGCCGGTGATGGCGGCGTACAGCGAGGCGTTCTGCGACTGCTCCGAGGTCGGGAACATCAACCGCACCAGGCCGTCGATGTTGAGGCCCACCTTGGGGATGGTGTAGAGGCTGCCGTGCACCAGCGACAGCATCAGGTCGGACTGGCGGGCCACCCGGTTGCCGCGGGACTCCACGGCGTAGACCATGTCCCCGCGACGATCGTATTCGAACCCGCCGCGATCGTTGACCAGCTTGGGCAGCTCGTCGGCGGTGGCGAACCGGTAGCGCGGATCCACGTTGCCGTCGATGTACTGCGCGCTGTAGCCGTAGGGCTGGTGGGTTACGCTGAAGCGCAGGTCCAGCCGGAAGTGCCGGGCCCAGCCCTTGGGCGCCAGAAACTTGCCGACGTACCAGGTGGGCTTGAACTGGTACGACATCGAGAGGTAGCCGTTTTCGAACTCGTGATTGGCGCTGGTCATGCCGCGGACGCCGAAGCGGAGGCCGAAGCCGGCGAGGGGGACCTTCTTGGCTTTCTTGGTGACGGTTTCTTCGAGGGGATCGGAGGCCTGCGCCCGCGCGAGCGAGGGCCCGACGAGCAGCAGAGCGAAAGACAGTACGATGAGGCGCTTCACGGCCACACTCCTTCGAGTACGGGTAATTGCGACAGGAGGGTTCAAGATTTAGGCCAACAGCTCCCAGGGAGTCAAGAGGAATTAAATGATATCGAAATCAATTGGTATTCGACCTATGACCGTGCGCCGAGCGCCCGTCAAGGGAGTGTTCGGGTCCGTTAAGAAGTTAACCCCAGCCACCCGGGCTTCGCGACGGCCCCGCGCCGGATCCAATCCCAGATGGCTTTGGGATTGCCGAGGATCCTACAGATTTGACTCCCAAATCCCCAGGATTTCACGGCACCGTTGCAATCCTGACACATGATCTTCGATGCAGGGCCAGGCGCCGACGCCATACCATCGAAGCGGTCCGAGCTCGGGGCTCGCCGGGTCGAGCTCGGTAACACACCATCCCCTCGACCCCCTCGACGGTACGCCGTGAGCCCTTATTGAGTTTTCGGATTATAAATACCCGAAAGAGATCTCCCCATTGCCCGAATTCCTTGGTAGCTCCATGGATTACAAATAGGCCGGATAACTTCATAAAAGGTGAATCTTTGTGAGCCGTGAGTTTGCATCCGGTTGACGATTTGCTAAAGGATTACGCTGTAACTCCATAATTTTCCTTGACAAACCAAGCAAGTCAAACAAGATGGGGGAGTCAATCGTTTGGTGTGCGTTACAAATATCACCCCTTTGCTCGGGCCCGCCCGGCCGCAGAAACCGGCGGCGCCTCACGAGCCCTGGCTCCGGAGCCCCAAGGCTCCGGAATCGCGACCCGCAGAAAAACATGACCAAAGAGCAGACCTCCTACTACGAAGTGGACAGCAAGATGGAGACCCTCCGGGACGCCCTGGATCGGGTGGATGACGAGGAGATCGGCGCGGCGTTCGATTCGGCGCTGGATCTCTCCTGGATCTACCACGACAACGCCCTCGAGGGCGTCGTCCTGTACTTCCACGAGCTCAAGGCAGCGGTGGATCCCCGGATCATCAGTGACTCCACGCTGATCCCGATGTACGAGGAGATCCGCGCGCACAAGGCGGCCATCGATCTCGTGCGGGAGATGGCCACCAAGCGCCGCGTGGGCTTCGACCTCAACACCATCAAGCTGATCCACCAGACGGTGACCATCGACGACGACGGCCGGCAGTACCACTACCGGAAGGAAAATCCTCTACATCGCTTGTATTTCCACGAGATCGAGCAGCCGGACAAGATCTCGTACAAGCTCCGGAAGCTGGTGGACTGGGGCGGGAGCCAGGAGTTCCGCAAGATGCACCCGATCCAGCGGGCCACCATGGCGCACCACAAGCTCATCAAGATCTACCCCTGGATGAAAAACTCCGGGAAGGTGGCCCGCCTGATGATGAACATGCTGCTGTATCGCGACGGCTACCTGCCGGCGGTGATCCACGCCGTGGAGCGGCAGCGCTACTACGACGTGTTGCGCCAGGACTTCAACGAGCTGAGCCGCCTGGTGGTGGAGACCATGGCCAACGGCATCGACTCCGCCATGCGCTACCTCAAGGAAGAGGCCCACCTGGCGGCGTAGCGCCGCGCTCATCCCCCGCGTTTCGCCAACACCCCCCTCGGCCCCTCCCAGGCCACCCCAACACCGCCGTCAGAATTTCTTGTCGCTGTCGATCAGGATCGTCACCGGTCCGTGGTTGACCAGATCCACGTCCATCATCGCCCCGAAGCGCCCCTCGGCCACGTGGCGCACGCCCCGCTCCCGGGCCCGCTGGGCAAAGGCCTGGCACAGCTCGGCGGCGGGCTCCGGGGCCATGGCCTTGATGAACGACGGCCGGCGGCCCTTGCGGGTATCGCCGTAGAGCGTGAACTGGGAGATCACGAACAGCTCCCCGTCCACGTCGGTGAGGGAGCGGTTCATGGCGCCCTCGTCGTCCTCGAAGATCCGTAGGCCCACCACCTTGTTGACCAGGTAGTCCAGCGCGGACGGCTCGTCGTCCTGGCCCACCCCCAGCAGGACACACAGCCCGGGGCCGATCTTGCCCACGGGCTCGCCGTCCACCCGGACCTCACATCGCTCGACTCGTTGCACTACCGCGCGCATCGGTATGACCTCCTCGGGAAAAAAGCTCATCTTTGGGTCCAGGGGGTATACAGCGCCCGGCCCTTCGGCATCAACACCGGGGGCGACTTCTGCTACTGTGCCCCCATGGCCCATCGGTCCGCTCCTCGATCCTCGGGCTCCTGCCCGCAGCACGCCCTGGCGAAAGGGCTGTTCGCCGCGGTGGCGGTGGCGCTGACCGCCGCGGCGCTGACCGCCGCGGCGCTGACCGCCGCCGGGTGCCGGGTCTCCACCGCCACGTTGCTCACGCGCGCCCGGGCGCACGAAAAGAAGGGGGAGATCCGCCGGGCCTGCCGCGAATACCACACGGCGCTCGCCCGCGGGGACCTGCCGCGCGACCAGCGCCTGCCCACCTGGCGGGCCCGGGTGCGCTGCGCGCAGCGCACCGGCACCCTGGCGGCGCTGCGCGCGCGCGCCCGCCGCCGCGCCGCGAAGGAGCCGGGCGCGGCCCAGCCCCACTACGTCCTGGGGCTGGCGGCCCTGCTGGCCGCCGACGCCCCCGCGAAGCTCGCGCTGCGCCACCTGCGCGCGGCGCGCCAGGCAGATCCGCAACGAGCCGAGTACCCCTACCGGCAGGGGCGGGTGCTCATCGCGGCGGAGCGCTTTACCGAGGCCCTCGAGCCGCTGGGCGCAGCCACGCGCCTCGAGCCGCGCTGGGCGTCACCGCGCATCGCCCGGGCCCAGGCCCAGGCCGCCCTGGGTCAAGTGGCGGCGGTGCGCCGGACCCTCGAGGCCTTGGCGGACTGCAAGCCCACGGCCCGGCAGGTGGCCCGGGCCTCGGGGCTGCTCGCCACGGTGGCGCGGGACGCCGACCCCATCCCCCCCGGCGCCCAGCCCCGGTTCGAGAAGATCATGCGCCTGCTGGATCGGGAGTTCACCGCCGCCGCGGCGCAGTCGCTCAAGGTCGCCCACGCCGAGTACCCGAACGTGGGCACCTTCGCCCTGCTCTACGGCTTGACCATGGTGCGGCTGTCCAACTACGGCGCCGCGCTCACCCTGCTGCGCAAGGCCGCCAAGCTCAATCCCCAGGACTTCTCCGCCCCGCTGCACCTGGCCGCGGTGCTGGCCCAGCTCGGCCGCAAGCAGGCTGCCGTGCGGCGCTACCGCGAGGCCACGCGGCTCAACCCGGTGAGCCGGCAGGCCTTCGCCGGCCTGGGCGCCACGTTGCTGGAGCTCCAGCGCGTACCCGAGGCCCTCACGGCGCTGGAGCGCGCCGCCGCCCTGTCGGGCGACGATCCCGAGGCCCTGCGGGAGCTGGCCAACGCCCTGGCCACCGCGGGCCGGCTCGACGAGGCCATCGCCATGCTGCGCGACGCGGTACGACGCCGACCCAAGGACGTCCAGGCACGCTTCGACCTGGCCGAAGCCCTGATCCGGCGCTACCGCACCCACGAGCGAGCGGCGCCGGCCGAGAAGGACTTCCGCGAGGCGCGCCGGATCCTGCGCAAGCTCGTGCAGGACGCCCCCGAGCACTCGGCCGCCCGCAAGCTGCTGCGCCGCCTCACGGGCGGCGCCGAGGGCGGCCGCACGCCCGACCCCCGCGCCCGCGGCGAGTGGGAATAGTCACCGTTCACCGAGCCGGGGGCGGTGCCCCTCCAGATACCCGTGGCGGCGCAAAAGCACCACCAGGGGGAGGCAGACGAGGGTGAGCCCTCCCGCCACCGCGAAGGCCACGGGGTAGCCCTGGTGTTGGGCCACCGGGCCCGCGCCCATGTTCACCAGGATGCCCGCGCCCGCGTACAGGCTGGCCAGCAGGGTGTACTGGGAGCCGCCCACCTCGGGGGCCACCGCGTCCATCATCACGGTGAACACCACCACCGTGAGCATACCCGAGACGAAGTGCTCGAACAGCCCCGCGGCCCACACGGGGCCGGTGGCCATGGGCGCGAAGACCGGCAGCGTGGTGAAGGCCAGCAGCGCCCAGGCCAGGTGCGAGCCGCCCTGGCCCGCCACCGTGAGCCACAGCGCGGCCCGGCGGCCGATCTTGAGGATCACGAAGCCGCACAGGGCGGAGCCGAGCAGCGTGGCCGCCATGCCCCCCAGGTTCATGATGTCGTTGATCCGCAGCGGGGACAGGTTTCCGTCGTACAAAAGCGGACGAAACAGCGGGTTGGCGATGGAGTCGCCGGACTTGACCAGCAGCACGAACAGCAAAAACCAGCCGGCCCCGCGGCGGGAAAAGAGCGTGCCGAGCAACCGCAGCACCGAGACCGAGGGGTCGCCCTGCCGCACCCGCTGCACCAGGGGCGGCGGCGGCGCCTCGTGCAAGAGCAGGGGCACCACCATGGCTACGGCCACCGCCGCCGCCATGAGATGGAAACAGCCCGCCAGGCCGATCCGGTGGGCCACCAGGCCCAGGCCGTAGGAGCCGCCCACCATGCCGATCTTGAACGCCGCCGCCTGGACGCTGTTGCCCACGCCCCGCTCGTGGTCGTCCAGGATGTCCACGGCCAGCCCGTCCACCCCGATGTCCTGGGTGGCGGAAAACAGGCTCACCACCCCCATCATGACCAGCAGCCCGGTGTAGCCGAGCTGGGGGTACGACAGCGCCGTGGCCAGCAGCGACAGGGCCAGCCCGGTCTGGGCGGGCAGGATCCAGCTCCGGCGTCGCCCCAGCCGGGGCCAGTAGTATCGGTCGGCCAGGGGCGCCCACAGGAACTTGAGCACCCAGGGCGCCCCGACCCCCATGAACATCGTGATCTTGGTGAGGGACATGCCCTCGGCGCGCAGGTAGATGGGCAGCGTCAACAGCAAAAAGCCGTAGGGGATGCCCTGCACCAGGTACAGCACCGTGAGCAGGCCCACCTTGCGCCACGACAGTGGCGGCGCGCCGGCGGCGGGGGGCGCGACGGCGGCAGATGCGGAGCCAGAGGAGAAACGTTCGTCGGTCAACGGGAGGCTCACCGGTTCGGGTGCGACACGAATACGGGGTCGGGGCGAAGCCGCCGATTCGCGCGCGATTATATAACGGAATCCGGGGACGAAGTGCGGCGCAATCTCGGCCGGCTCCCCAAAAAGAAGGGCTTGGGGGATCGGGCGTGGTTTCCGTACACTGCGGCTTGGCCCCTCGGCTCGGCAAAAAAGATGAGGACGCGATGAGGATCCTGGTCACCGGCGCGAATGGATTTCTGGGCTCTCACCTGGTGGAGCACCTGGTAGAGCGGGACGACGAGGTGGTGGCCCTGGTGCGGCCCGGGGCCGACCTGCGGTGGTTGCAGGGGGTAACCGAGCGGGTGGAGCTGCGGCGCGCCACCTTCGGGACCGAGGACGCCGCGGCCCTGGCCGAGGCCTGCGCCGGGGTGGAGGCCATCTGCCACGTGGCGGGCGCCACCCGGGCCCGCCCCGAGGCGCGGTACCACGAGATCAACGTCGGCGGCACCCGGGCCCTGCTCGACGCGGCGCTGGCGGCGCTGGCAGCGCAGCCGACGCAGCCGACGCAGCCGACGCAGCCGACGCAGCCGACGCAGCCGACGCAGCCGAC
>CAYFWA010000072.1:0-1451 GCA_964346625.1 uncultured Myxococcales bacterium | reverse complement strand
GCAGCAGGCGCAGCAGGCACAGGCCGAAGCGTCCCCCGGGACGTCGGACCGGACGCGGCCCGTGCGCTTCGTGCTGTGCAGCAGCCTGTCGGCGGGCGGGCCGGCGGCGCCGGGGCGGCCCAAGAGCGAGGCCGATCCCGACGCGCCGCGCTCGGCCTATGGTCGCTCCAAGCGCGCCGCCGAGCGGGAGGTCTTCGCCGCAGCGGACGCCTCTGGCGGCACGCTCGAGGCCGTGGCGCTGCGGCCGGGGCCCATCTACGGGCCCCGCGACACCTACGTGCTGGAGATGCTACGCCCGGCGAACCGGGGGATCCACCTGCGGGTGGGGGGCGCCGGGGCGCGCTACAACTTCTGTCACGTCCGGGACGTGGCCGAGGCTTTCGCCCTGGCCTGCCGCGCGCCGGAGGCCGCCGGCGCGGTGCTCTACATCGGCGACGACACCAACTACGCCCCGGCCGAGCTCGAAGCCCAGGTGGCCCGCGCGCTGGGGACTCCGCCGCGGGTGGCGCTGCCGCTGCCGGGCCCGCTGGTTCGCGGGGCCGCGGAGCTGTCCGAGGTCTTGACCTGGCGCCGCCCCGGGGCGCCCGCGCTCAACCGGGACAAGGCCCGGGATTTGACCACCGGGCCCTGGAGCATGGACGTGTCAGCGGCGCGACGCCGCCTGGGCTGGGCGCCCACCACGGACCTGGGCACCGGCCTGGCCGAGACGGTGGCCTGGTACCGACGCCACGGGTGGTTGTAGATCAGGGTAGCTGCTCGGTAGCTGCTCGGTAGCTGCTCGGTAGCTGCTCGGTAGCTGCCTAATAAGCGTGCGTGCCGAGCACCACCTGGACTCCGAACTTGTTTTCCAGGGTGGGCACCACGGTCTCCAGGTCGATGGGGCAGGCGCCGGTCTCCATGGCGAGCTTGACGCAGGTCCCCAGGTGCACCACGTCGATCTTGCGATCCAGGTTGCCGGCCACCTCGGTGAGCAGCTTCACGCGGGGCACCACCAGCCCGGGGCAGTCCCCGCAGTGGGTCATGGCCACGAGCTCGATCTCGTCGTGGCGTCCGAACTCGGCGTTTTTCTCGGCCATGCCCTTGTGGCACTTGGCGCAGGCGATGCAGCTATGGTCCTGGATCCGTTTGCAGTACAGGATTGCGATTCGAGCCATGGGGGTCCTTCCTTCGCTGGGGATGATTTCGACGGCCGCGCGACGGCCGCGCACGCTGAGCCTCATGCTGGCACGGCGGGCGGTGTGGATCCAGCCGCAATTCGCGGAATCGCTGGGCAAAAGAGAATGTATTTACTTCGCTTTCTTCACCTGAGCACGTTCAGGGGGTGGGATGTGCCATCCTCCCTCGCCCCGAAAAAGCGCGGTTTTTCGGGGCTCACCCCCCATCACCTGATGGGCTTCGAGGCGCAATTCTGTCAAGAAGCGAGGAGGGCGACCGGCTTGCTGTAATAATCC
>CAYFWA010000071.1:12827-15647 GCA_964346625.1 uncultured Myxococcales bacterium | reverse complement strand
GTGACCGAGGGAGCGAGGACGTAAGCCGCGAGGTGCCGCAACTGCTCGATTGCAGCCGTCTTTCAAACTGTTCGGTGCTCTAGTTGATGCGCTAGCGATCCGCGAGGATCATCCCCGGGACCTTGTCCTTGTCCTGCTTCTTCTTGTCGGGAGGGGCGGCCTTGCCGGCGCTGGTGTCCCAGGTGTAGCGCAGGTAGGCCTCGATCCGGGTGCCCTGATACAGGGAGTAGGAGCGCGACAGGTCGGGATCGAAGCGCGAGGTGCCGTCGTCGAAGGTGGCGGCGTCGTTGGAGTCGTTGCGCAGGAAGGTCGCCTTGATCCCCAGGGTGAGGGCCTTGGTGACCTTGAGCTGGTAGGCCGCGAACAGCTCGGTCTTGATGTCCCGGCGGGTGTCCAGATAGCGCACGTCGAAGCGGAAGTCGTAAAAATCGTAGAAGGTCACCCGGCCCTCGAAAAACGCCTCGTGGCGGTCGAAGCTCAGGATCACGGCCAGGCGGGGACCGTGGGACCAGGAGCGGAAGGCGTCGAGGTTGGAGCGATCGTATTCGAAGCGGTAGCCGGCGGCCAGGGCGAGGGACTTGGTGGGCACGCCCAGCAGCTCGACCTCACCGCGCAGCACCAGGTCCTCGCGCTCGCTGGGCTCGATGCGCTCGTCCACGTCCGGGTCGTTGTACTCCTCGATGGGGGCGAACAGGATGCGCGTGAGCTTGTAGTCGAGGTTGTCGTCGTAGCGCTGGTGCTCCACCTCGGCCTTGATCTGGTACCGCAAGAACTGCGACTGCCAGATCTTGGCCCGCACCCGGGCGAGGTGGCTGAGCCGGTCCACGTTGGCGTAGGTGTTGGTGAGGGCGTCCGAGTCGTACTGGGTGGCGGCGAACTCGTAGCTCGCCTCCAGCACCAGCCCCATCCGGGTGTGCAGGGTGTACACCAGGGCCGGGGTGACCTCGAGGTAGCCCCAGATCTCCTCCACCTCGCGCCGGAGCTTGAAGCCCACCTCCGGGCGCAGGGTCATCATCTTGGTGAGATCGATCTCGAAGCCCGGTTTGAGGGTGACCTCGGTGTTGCGCAGGTACTGCCGCCAGCGCCCCTCCTCGGCCCGCAGCTTGCCGAACAGCACGAACCGGGCGCGCTTGGTGCCCAGGTCGGTCACGAGGTTGCTCTGGGCCCCCACCACCGAGGTGACGTCCACCACGGCCTCGGCCCCGAACTGCCCGCGGCGCCCCAGCGCGGCGTTGTTGTCGAAAAGCGCCCCGAGAGTGAGCTCGGTGCTGACGTCGGTCTCGGCGCGCGCCGGGGGCGCGGCGCCGAGCCAGCCAGCGGCGGTGAGCGGGATGCACAGCAGGAACAGGGCCAGGCGGCCCGACGAGCGCTTTTTTCGCATGATGGCTTGTGGTTTCCTGTTTCTGCCCGGGGCGAGAATCCTCGCGCGGGGCTCGGCGCCGTCAGTACCCGGCCGCCGTCAGTACCCGGCCGCCGTCAGTACCCGGCCGCCGTTAGTACCCAGCCGCCGTTAGTACACGCAGGTGGGGCAGCCGCCCTGTGCTGCTGAGCGGGAGTCTTCGGCGTCGCTGCAGTTCTTCTCGTAGCAGCGCACCACGGGCTTGCTCTCCAGGGCTCGGGTGGACACCCCGCGGGTGGCGCAGCCCGCGGCCATTGCGAACGTCAAGGCCAGCGTGGCCAGGGCGAGGATCAGCCGGACCCTGGAACCGGGGTTACGTGCAGTGGGCGGTCGGGTTGATGATCGCATGGGACTCTCTCTGCTGTCGGGGGGCGCGAAGGCTCCGGGATCCGAGATCCGGTCTGCTCATGGCGTGACCCGCCGGCCCGGGTCACACGTCCACGTGGACGGAGACGAAGGACCAGCTCGTGTCACAGCCGTCGGAGACCACCACCTCCACGTCGTACCAGTCGGTGCAGCAGACCTCGTCGGTGACCCACTGTACCTCGTCACCCGTGCCTTCGATACTGCCAAAGGGCGGGGTCCACTCGTAGGAGATGTCGCTCCCCTCGGGGTCGGAGGCTTCCACCCAGACCCGGGCGCTCTCGCCCAGGGTGATCCCTTCGGGATCGGAGTACACGCCGGTGATCACCGGTGGCTCGTTGTCCGCCGGGCACGGCGGCAGGATCTCCACCGAGAGGCTGCGGGTGACCTCCGGGTTCACCCCGTCGGTCACGCTGACGGTGCAGTCGATGAGCACCTGCTGCGGCGGCGACTCCCAGACGATGTCCGCCGGGGCCACGATCCGCACCGAGGATCCCTCGCCCTCCACGGTCCCCTGGTCACAGCTCCAGAAGATCTGCTCCGGCCCGAACTCGTCGCCGTTGGGATCCCAGGCCACCACGGTCACCGTGATCTGATCCCCCTCGCGCAGCAGGATGGACTCGGTCCGCTCCCCGTCCACGATGAAGCCGTTGATCTGGGGGCTCAGGTTCTGTGCAGGCTCCGGATCGCTCCAGCAGCCAGGGGTCGATCCGGAGGCCACCAGGGTCGCGACCGCCAACCCGAAGGCAAAGACATAGGAGCTCGTGGTGCCTGTCTTCATGGGCCTTTCTCTCGTATAACTGTCAACCTACTAGAATCAATCAGGGTTCGGCCCAATTGATCGGCTAGGATCCGTGAGCGTCCGCTGGGGACCGAATCAACCACCGGTTCTCTAGTCAATGTCTATAGCAGGAGAGGGCAATCCTGTCACGGGGGGGGACCGGTGCCCGGCCCAGTGAGATCGCGGGAGCGCCGCGGAGGCTATCAGGCGGTTGTTTTCTGGGCGCGGCTAGCGGAGCGCGGCTAGCGGAGCGCGGCTAGCGGAGCGCGGCTAGCGG
>CAYFWA010000071.1:3246-12727 GCA_964346625.1 uncultured Myxococcales bacterium | reverse complement strand
GCGCGGCTAGCGGAGCGCGGCTAGCGGAGCGCGGCTAGCGGAGCGCGGCTAGCGGGGCGCGGCCGGCGAAGGGGCGCGCGCCTTCGCAGCGTCTGCCTCGCGCGCCTTCGCAGCGTCTGCCTCGCGCGCCTTCGCAGCGTCTGCCTCGCGCGCCTTCGCAGCGTCTGCCTCGCGCACCTTCGCAGCGTCTGCCTCGCGCGCCTTCGCAGCGTCTGCCTCGCGCGCCTTTTGCCCTTTTCGCGCCTTTCGCGCCTTTCGCGCCTTGCCGCGGATGCGGATCACCGTGCCCGGGTGCTTTTCGTCCGCGTCCAGCCGCGTCCAGCCGTCCGGCAGAGCGGGGCGGGTGAAGTGGTAGATCACCCGGGCGTCCTTGGGCGACAGGTTGATGCACCCGTGGGAGCGGGCGTGGCCGAAGCCGTCGTGCCAGTAGGCGCCATGCAGGGCGTAGCCGCCCTTGAAGTACATTGTCCAGGGGACGTGATCCACGCGGTAGGCCTGGTCCGACGAGGGCTCGGCCTTCATGTCCGCCTCGGCCATCTTGCGGTGGATACGGAAGGTGCCCACCGGCGTGGGGTACTTCCAGACCCCGGCGGACACCAGCGCCACGTAGACCGGCGCGCGCCCGTGGTAGGCCACCAGGGTCTGCTCCTCGAGGTCCACGTCGATCCAGCGCTCGGAGGGGTGGAGCCCCGACGGCGGATCCGTGAGCCGCGCCAGGCGCACCATCTCGGAGGAGACCCAGCCCTTGTCCGGGACGTGGTACCAGCGATCCTCGGGCCCCTGGCGCACGTCGTCCACGGGCCAGGCGGTATAGCGCTTCAAGGTGGCGATGACCTTCCCCCGCGGCGCGTCGTGCACGTCCACCGGGGGGATCTTCTCCCCGATCTTGCGCCGGCGGCGGCTCACCATGAACACCAGCGGGAGCCGGTAGCGGTCGCGATCGGCGGGCTGGACGCGGCGCAGATCCACGCTCTTCATGCGCGAGGGCCAAAAGCGCCGCACGCGATCTCCCCGGATGAAGTGTCCGGTGGTGATGCGCCAGAACTTCATCTTCTTGTAAAAGCGCTTGCCGGCCCAGCGCACCGTGTCGCTCTGCCGGATGGGCTTGCCCTTGCGGTCGTGATAGCCATCGGCCAGCCGCCAGTAGAGCTTGGCCCCACCGGTGCGGATGTAGCCGTAGGTGCCCGGCGTGAGCTTGTTGGCGCCCAGGGTGGGCTGACGGCGGGCCCGGGGTGGGCGGCGGCTCTTTTTCAGATTCTTCAAACAGACGTAGGCCTGGTCGGCGAGCCGAAGGAACCCTCGGGGACAGCCGCTTCCCTCGGCCCCCTTCACCCGGGTGACCCGGGGCAACCGCGTGAACTTCTTGATGGCCCCACGGATGGGCGCCTCGAGATCCGGCCGCCGAAACACGGCCACCGGGCGCACCGCCTTCCACGAGCCCTTCTCCGTGGGCTTCGCCAGCTCCAGGGGGGCCTCGTGAGGAGCGTAGCCCTCGGGGGCGGGGGGCACGCGAGCGCCGATCCGCAGGGCCTTTTTCCGGTCGGGATCGGGCCGGGCGCTGGAAAACACCCCCGGCCCGGGGTTCGCCTCGGCCCCCTGGTCGGGCGCCTTGCTCGAGGCGCCCTCCTCTGCGTCACAGGCAGGTAGGGAGATCGCAAGTACCAACATCCAGCAAAAATCGCGCCGTCGCATGCCCTTACCCTACGCCGTCCCCCTACGCCCCTGTCAACTTTTTCGCCCCTTGACCAAAACCACACATTCTTGTTTTATTACAGTAATTTGAGCGCCATAGCCCATTCAGATCTGGTGGTTCTCGGGTCGTGTTCCCCCCGGCGGTGAAAAGACCCGCGAGGCCCTCATCACGAAAGACCGTAATTGTTTTCTTTGCTTTGCCCACCTCGAATTGGGTAAAATGGCTCCGTAGGGTTGTCTGGACCCGCCCTGCCCGCTACGGATCTCGAACCCTCGAGATCCGAGGCGGTGACGCGTCGAGCCTCGAGACCGGGACGGGCGCGGCCGTTGCGGACAGACCCATGGCGCGGGGCCCCCGTCGGGGCGACCCGGCCACACCCTGATGGGCAGGCAGGTCGCACTCGGATGGGGCTTTGCCGTCCGGGCAGCACGAGCGGCAAGAGGTACGAGAGGTACACGGCGATGGAATCCAAACCCAAGCACCCGAAGGCGTCCCCGGAGACCCAGCGGCTCGACGGCGAGGACTGGGTCATCGAGTTCGATCGGCCCGCGGACGCGGGAGATACCCAGGTCTACGGCGGGGCGGCCATGTCACCGTCCGTGGTCGATGCGGTGAAGGCCCACGACCACGGCGCCACCATGAGCCTCGACCTGCACGACCTGATGGAGGTGGCCGAGGCCCGCCCCGAGCAGCCGCAGCCCCCCCAACGTCCCCGTCGCAGCACCAAGCCCATGTCCGGCAAACCACGGACCACGCAGCCCATGGGCACCCAGCAGGCCCAGCAGGCCCAGCAGGCCCAGCAGGCCCAGCAGGCCCAGCAGGCCTCTGCCCAAGTCGGCGGGGCGGCGGCGGCGCAAGACTCCAAGGAGGTCGTGACCGGCGCCTTCGGGGCGTCCGAGCGCGTGGACGGCTTCCAGATGGCGCCCGGCACCATGGTGCACAAGTACGAGCTCATCCGGAAGCTCGGCCGCGGCGGTATGGGCACGGTCTGGGCGGCCCACGACACGCGGCTGGGCCGCAAGGTCGCCATCAAGTTCCTGCACTCCAAGGCGAGCAAGAAAAAGGAGTTCCGCGAGCGGTTCCTGGCCGAGGCCCGGGCCACGGCCCAGTTCAACCACGAGAACATCGTCACCATCCACGACGCCGGCGAGTTCTCCGGCATGTCGTACCTCGTGCTCGAGTTCCTCGAAGGGGAGCCGCTGTCCAACCGGCTCAAGAGCCGGCGGCTGCCCTATCGCGACGCGGTCCAGCTCACCGTCCCGGCGGTGCGCGCCCTGGTGGAAGCGCATGGAGTGGGCATCATCCACCGCGACCTCAAGCCGGACAACATCTACATCCTGGCCAGCGGCGGGGTGAAGGTGCTCGACTTCGGCTTGGCCAAGCTGTTCGACACCGAGGCCTCCATGGACACGGAGGGCGAGAGCAAGGCCGAGATGGTGGCCAAGTTCAAAGAGGCCGGCCTCGAGGCCATGGACGACAGCGCCGTCCACAGCGGCGGCAGCGGGGTCAGCTCGCTGTCCGGCTCGCGACGCAGCAAGCTCCACGACAGCGAGGGCGAGCTCACCCGGGCCGGGACCATCATGGGCACCTACGCCTACATGTCTCCCGAGCAGTGGGGGCTGGGGCGGGTGGACGCCGCCACGGACATCTGGGCCACCGGCGTGATCCTGTTCCAGATGATCACCGGCGAGCACCCCTTCGGCTCCAAGGCCACCGAGACCATCATGGCCAACATCGGCAAGCTCGACGAGCCGGTGCGGTCGGTGCGCGAGGTGGTGCCCACGGTGCCCGAGGAGGTGGCGCAGGTCATCGGTCGCTGCCTGCAAAAGCGCAAGAAGAACCGCTACAAGACCGCCAAGGAGCTGCTCGAGGCCCTCGAGAGCCTCACCGCGGCGGGCGCAGGGCGCGTGGCGCTGCGCGAGGACGAGAGCCCCTATCCGGGCCTGTCGCCCTTCACCGAGCAGGACGCCAACCGCTTCTTCGGTCGCGACACCGAGATCGCGCAGTTCATCGGCAAGCTCAAGGAGCGCCCCCTGCTCGGCGTCATCGGCCCCTCGGGCGCCGGCAAGTCGTCGTTCATCCGGGCCGGCGTCATCCCCACCCTGCGCTCCAACACCGACTGGGACGTCATCATCACGCGGCCGGGCAACGACCCCTTCGCCGCCTTGACCAACGCGTTCCTCATGGGGATGTCCTCCTCGGTCTCCAGCGTGCAGTCCGCCGACGAGGCCGCCACCGAGGAGAAACAGCTCGCCGAGGCCCTGCGTAACGAGCCCGGCAAGCTCGGCGCCATGCTCCGCCACCGGGCGCGCCAGCACGGCCGGCCGGTGATCCTGTACATCGACCAGTTCGAGGAGCTCTACACCCTGGTGGAGGACGGCGACGAGCGGGAGCGGTTCGCCACCTGCCTGGCGGGCGCCGCGGTGGACGCGGCCACCCCCATCCGGGTGACCCTGTCCATGCGCTCGGACTTCCTGGATCGCGTGGCCGAAAACCAGAACCTGATGAACGCGGTGACCCGCGATCTCACCATCTTGCAGCAGCCGGGCCTGGACGGGCTGCGCGAGGCGGTGATCCGGCCCGCCGCCCTGGCCGGCTACGCCTTCGAGGACACCTCCATCGCGGACGCCATGGTCAACAGCCTCGCCGAGGAGACCGCGGCGCTGCCGCTTTTGCAGTTCGCCGCGCAGAAGCTGTGGGAGGCGCGCGACCGCAAGAACAAGATGCTCACCCGCGCCGCCTACACCCAGATGGGAGGCGTGGAGGGCGCGCTGGTGCGCCACGCCGACTCGGTGATCCAGGGCATGTCCTCCAAGGACCGCCAGGCCACCCGGCGGCTTTTCCAGCGCCTGGTCACGCCGGAGGGCACCCGGGCGGTGCTGTCCCTCGGTGAGATCGTGGGGCTGTTCGAGAGCCCCAAGGAGGCCCAGCGGATCCTCAACGTGCTCACCGAGGCGCGGCTGCTGGTGATCCAGAGCTTCGGTGACGAGGCCGTGGACGCCCGGGTGGAGATCGTCCACGAGTCGCTGATCAACCGCTGGCAAACTCTGAAGCGCTGGCTCGACGAGGGCCACGAGGACAGCGCCATGCTGGCGCAGCTCCGCGACGCCGCCCGCCAGTGGGAGGCCCGCGGGCGCCCCACCGGGCTGCTGTGGACCGGCGACGCGGTGGAGGAGGCGCGCCGCTGGCGGCGCCGCTCCAACGCGGTGCTCACGCCCCTGGAGGACGCCTTCCTCACGGCGGCCTTCCGCCTGGCGGACCGCGCCGTGCGCCGCAAGCGGCTGCTGCTCATCGTGGCGGTGTCGGCCATGGCCCTGGTCACGGTGGGCGCCCTCATCGCCCTGCTGATGATCCGGGACGCGGAGAAGCAGGCCAAGACCCAGGCCAAGCGCGCCAAGGCCGAGGCCAAGCGCGCCTCCGCCGCCGAGGGTCGGGTGCGCAAGCAGATGAAGCTGCTGGCCGCCGAGACCGAGCGCGCCAAGAAGGCCGAGGAGCTCGCCTCCAACCGCCTCAAGGAGGTCCAGAAGACCCGCGCCCGGGAGCAGGAGGCCCAGCAGGCCCTGCAAAAGAGCTACCAGGAGCTGCAGTCGGCCCTCGCCCGGGCCAAGCGCGAGCGGCAGCGAGCCCAGCGGGCCAGCCAGCGCGCCCGGCTGTTCGCCAACCGGGCCCAGAAGTCGGCCAAGGCCGAGCGCATCTCCCGGCTCGAGGCCGAGCGCGCCAAGCGCATGCTCGAGCGGCTGCTCGAGCGCGAGCGGCAGGAGGTGGCGCGGCTCAAGGCCCTGCGCTCCAAGGTCATTCAGAAGCTGCCCCAGTAGGGGCGCGCCGTTGCGGCGGGCCGACGCGTCGGGCCCGCCGCTTCAGGGACGACGCAACGTGGTGAACCCTTGCTAGGCAATACGATATTTTTTCGAGATCCCGACGAAGACGCACCCGATCGTGCAGGAGACCTCATGAAGATGCTGGACTGGCGACCTCGAATCGGGGCAGCGCTCACCTTTGCGCTGCTGCTGGGAGCAAGCCCACGCGCCCACGCGCAAGCCCCCACCGACGCCTCAGACCCGGCGCCGGAGCGGACCGCGCGCCCCACCCCCGCGACGGACGCAGCCGCCTCGCGCGACGCGGCCGCGCCCCGCGACGCAGCCCCTCGAAGTGGCACCGATCCCGCTGCCCGCAGCGCATCCGGTGAAGACCAGCTTGAGCTCAAGGGCACGGGCACGGGCAAGGGCAAGGGCAAAGGCAAGGCCGAGCGCGTGAAGGTGGAGCTCCCCAAGCAGACCCGCACCTACGAGGAGCAGACGCCGAAGGCCCAACGCGAGCGCGCCCGCAAGCTGTTCGAGGCCGGCAACAAGGCCTTCGAGCAGCGGCAGGTGGACCGGGCCTTCAAGCTCTACAAGCAGTCCTACGCCATCTGGCCCCACCCCCGGGTGCTGTTCAACATGGCGGTGAGCCTCGGTTTCCTCGGCCGCCCCCTGGCGTCGGCCCGGACCTTCAAAAAGGTCCTCCAGTACGGTCCCGAGCCCATCACCGACCTGCGCTACAAGCAGGCCTCCGAGCGCTACCTGGAGCTCATGGGCCAGCTCGCCAACATCGTGGTCACCTGCAACGACGCCGGGGCCAAGCTCTACGTCAACGGCGAGCCCATCGGCACCGCGCCGCTGGATGAGAAGATCACCGTGGGGCCGGGCACCCACATGATCACCGCCAACGCCGAAGGCAAGGTCCCCTACTCCGCCCAAGTACGCCTGGCGCCCGGGCAACTCAAGCGGGTGCGCGTCTCGCTGCAGGCCTTCTCCGACGTGGTCCAGTACAAGATGGTGGATCGCTACCACTGGTGGGTTCCCACCGTGGTCTCCGGCGCCGCGGCCGTGCTGGTTGCGGCCGGGGCGGGAATGGTAGTTCAGGGTCGCAACGACATCGCCACGATCGAGGACACTGTGGACGGCTGGAGCCCCAAGACGAGCACGCACCCGTTCGCCAGCGCCGAGCGCGACTCGGGGGTGAACTTCCAAAAGGGAGGCTACGCCCTCATTGGCGTGAGCGGGGCGGCGGCGGCTACCGCCATGCTGCTTTGGATTTTGCGCAAAAAGCGCGTGAAATACACCGCCGAGTCCACCGGAGGCGGCGGTGTCAAGGTCGAATTCTAGCTCGAATGCTCGATTTCCGTAGGTCTACACGTACTTGACTGTTCAGGAGCACATCATGTCGTCTTTTCACCCGAAACTCTCGCCGGTCCGCTGGAGCGCCTCCCTGGTGCTGTTGCTCGGTGTCACGCTCGGAAGCCACGGCTGCATCCAGGACGTCGACGTGACCCAGTGCGAGGACGGACGCTGGTGCTCGCCGGGGTACCGGTGTGTGGACCGCGACGGCAACGGCGAATACGAGTGCGTGCTGGGATCCTGTGGCGACGGCGTGCTGGATCCGGGCGAGCAGTGCGACGACGGCGCCGCCAACTCTGACACCGCCCCCGACGCGTGCCGCGAGAACTGCCAGCCGGCGCGGTGCAACGACGGGGTGGTGGACTCCACCGAGGCCTGCGACGACGGCAACAACGACGACTGTGATGGCTGCCGTGGCGACTGCTCTGCCGTGGAGACCGGCTGCGGCGACGGCTTCGTGTGCGACGACGAGGTGTGCGACGACGGCAACAACGACGACTGCGACGGCTGCCGCGGCGATTGCTCCGCCGTCGAGACCGGCTGCGGCGACGGCTTCGTGTGCCCGCCCGAGGTGTGCGACGACGGCAACAACGCCAACGATGACGACTGCCCCTCGGGACAGCCGGTGAGCCAGGGCGGCTGCCAACCGGCCGAGTGCGGCGACGGATTTCTCAAGGAGACCGGGACGCCGCCGCTGGAGGGCTGCGACGACGGAAACCAGGCCGACGGCGACACCTGCCCCAGCGGAGCGCGGGGAAATTGCCAGCCGGCCACCTGCGGCGACGGCATCCAGCAGATCGGCATCGAGGCCTGCGACTGCGGGGCAGACCTTTCGTCGCTGAACCCGAGTTGCACCGAGCCCAACGGCAACACGGCCAGCGCCGAGTGCCGTGAGAACTGCTCGCGGCCGGCCTGCGGTGACGGCGTGGTGGACGGCGGAGCGGGCGAGGAGTGTGACGACGGGCTGCAAAACAGCGACCAGATCCCCAACGCGTGCCGCGAAAACTGCCTGAACCCCTGGTGCGGCGACGGAGTGCTGGACACCGGAGAGGACTGCGACTGCGGCTTGGACGCCACGGGCCTCCCGGTGGGTTGCAGCCAACCCAACAACAACACCAACCCCGGCCCGTGCCGCGCGGATTGCACCATCACGGCCTGCGGCGACGGCATCCTGGATCCGGGGGAGGAGTGCGACGACGGCAACCAGGTGGACACCGACGCCTGCCGCAACAACTGCACCAACGCGGTGTGTGGCGACGGCGTGGTGCGCGCCGGCGTGGAGGACTGCGACTGCGGCGACGGCACCATCCCCCTGCCCGCGGGCTGCGGGGGACCCAACAGCGACGCCAACCCCAACCCCTGCCGCTCCAACTGCCTGTTCACGGTGTGCGGCAACGGCATCGTGGAGGGCAGCGAGCAGTGCGACGAGGGGAGCAACAACAGCGACACCCAACCCAACGCCTGCCGCAACAACTGCCGCTATCCAAACTGCGGCGACGGCATCATCGACAACAACAACCCCTGGGGCCCGAACGAGACCTGCGACGACGGCACGGCGAACTCCAACACCAACCCCGACGCCTGCCGGCTGGACTGCAGCCTGCCGCGCTGCGGTGACAACGTGCAGGACTCCGGCGAGGAATGCGACCAGGGGGGGCTCAACAGCGACACCATCGCGAACCGCTGCCGCACCACCTGCGTGGCGCCCGCCTGCGGCGATGACATCGTCGATAACAACAACCCCTTCGGCCCCAGCGAGCAGTGCGACGAGGGAGGGAACAACTCCGACGCCCCCGACGCCCTGTGCCGCACGGACTGTAGCAACCGGATCTGCGGCGACGGCATCACCGATCCCGCCTTCGGCGAGCAGTGCGACGACGGCAACTCCGACAACACCGACGCCTGCCGCAACGACTGTACCAGCCCGGTGTGCGGCGACGGCGTGGTGCAGACGGGCGAGGACTGCGACGACGGGGGCGCCAACACCCAGAACTGCGACAGCGACTGCACCTTTCCGGCCTGTGGCGACAACCACCACAACCCGAACTTCGACCCGGGCACCGGCGTCAACGAGCAGTGCGACACGGGCGGCGAGTCGACGACCTGCGACAGTGACTGCACCATCGTGCAGTGCGGCGACGGGGAGGTGAACGGCACCGCCGGGGAGCAGTGCGACCCCGGCACGGTGGGCGTGAACACCACGACCTGCGACAGCGACTGCACCTTCCCGTCATGCGGCGATGGTCACGTGAACCCGGCCACCGGGGAGCAGTGCGATCCAGGCTCCCCTGGGCTCAACACAACCACGTGCGATCACGACTGCACCTTCCCGGCCTGCCCTGACGAGGTGTGGAACCCCGAGGCGGGCGAAGAGTGCGACGACAACAACTCGGACGACACCGATGACTGCGTGGCGGGCTGTGTGGTGGCCACCTGCGGGGACGGCCACACTCGCAGCAACCCGGGCAATCCGGCCGACTTCGAGGAGTGCGACGACGCCAACAGCGACAACTGCGACACCTGCTCCAACGCCTGCACCAACATCACCGGCTGTGGCGACGGCGAGGTCTGCGGCTCCGAGGAGTGCGACGACGCCAACAGCGACAACTGCGACACCTGCTCCAACGCCTGC
>CAYFWA010000071.1:2961-3146 GCA_964346625.1 uncultured Myxococcales bacterium | reverse complement strand
AACATCACCGGCTGTGGCGACGGCGAGGTCTGCGGCTCCGAGGAGTGCGACGACGGCGACGCCGACGAGTGCAACGGCTGCACCACCACCTGCCTGTTGAACGACTGCGGCGACGGTGTGACCTGCGGCGCCGAGGAGTGCGACGACGGCGACGCCGACGAGTGCAACGGCTGCACCACCACCTG
>CAYFWA010000071.1:0-2861 GCA_964346625.1 uncultured Myxococcales bacterium | reverse complement strand
GGAGTGCGACGACGGCGACGCCGACGAGTGCAACGGCTGCACCACCACCTGCCTGCTGAACGACTGCGGCGACGGTGTGATCTGCGGCGCCGAGGAGTGTGACGGCGCCAACCTCGCGGGCCAGGACTGCACCGACCACGGGTTCAGTGACCCGGCAAGCCTCGGATGCGACGGGGGCACCTGCCAGTACGACATCAGCGGCTGCTCGGCGACTTGCGGCGATGGGTTCATCGAGACCACCGAGGAGTGTGACGGCACCAACCTCGGCGGACAGGACTGCACGGACGTCGGCTATTCCGACCCGGACACCCTGGCCTGCGACTTGAGCTGCGCGTTGGACACCTCGGGCTGCTCCAACACCTGCGGCGATGGCATCCTCGAGCCTGGTGAGACCTGTGACGACGGTGACAGCGTGAACGAAAATGACTGCACCAACGCCTGCGAGTACGCCTACTGCGGCGACGCGATCACCTGGGATCAGGGCACCGGCACGGAGGAGTGCGACGACGGCGACGCCGACGAGTGCAACGGCTGCACCACCACCTGCCTGCTGAACGACTGCGGCGACGGTGTGATCTGCGGCACCGAGGACTGCGACGGCGCTGTTCTCGGCGGCGAGACTTGCACCACGTTGCTCGGCGCTGATTACGATGGGACCCTCGCTTGCGACGGCTTCTGCGCCTTCGACACCTCGGGGTGCTACGAGACGTGCTCCCAGCACAGCGACTGCACCCTGGGCCTGCAGTGCGACGGTACCCAGTGCATCGAGGTGGGCGACGACTGCAACTCGACGCCCACCGTGATCACCCTGGGTGGGACCTACACCGACTCCGGGACCACCGAGAACCTCAACGACAGCTACGACCCCAACGGAAGCTGCGGCGGCAACCCCGACCCCACCGAGGGCCCGGACAAGGTCTACGAGATCTCGATGCAAGCCGGCGACTGGCTCACGGCCTGGGTGATCCCCACCAACGGCTGGGACGCCGCCCTGCACGTGATCACCGACTGCGCCGCCTCCACCTGCGCCCAGTCCTGGCACCGGGCCAACGAAAACGACCGCCGCGAGCGGGTGGACTACGTGGCCAGCGGCGCCGAGACGGTCTACATCGTGGTGGACGGCGACAACGGCGGCGACTGGGGCACCTACGACCTGCGGGTGGAGTCGGGCACCGGCGCCACGGCGCCCATTGCCGGGGACATCGTCTACACCGAGCTCCAGCCCGAGGCGGCCAGTGGCCAGGAAGACGACTGCGAGTGGCTCGAGATCTACAACACCAGCGGCGCGCCGCTGAACCTGGAGGGCACCGATTTCAACGGCAACACCAACTTCACCGTGGACCAGCCGCTGATCATCCAGCCCGGTGAGTTTTTGACCCTGGCGTACAACTGGTCCCCCACCGACAACTGCGGCGTGGACTGGGTGGCCTGGGCCTATGGCGTCGACCACCTCTGGTACAATGGCGCGGTCAGTCTGAGCATGGTCAACGGCGGCACCACCCTGGACGACCTCTCTTATGAGGGCAACTCCGGCGACTGGCCCTACAATAGCTGGGGGGTGGAGCAGTACGGCACGTCCATGTACCTGTGCCCGGGCTACCTCGACGCCTCGTCCAACGACGACTGGCGAAACTGGTGGGTGGACACCACCAGCGCCTACGGCCCGGGCGACACCTACGGCACCCCCGGCGCGGCCAACCCGGCCTTCTGCCCGGTCTGGTACAACGCGAGCTGGGGCTACCGCAAGCGCCTGGTGATCGACAACCAGCTCGTGCCCGGGGACCTCACCGACTTCCCGGTGCTGGTGGTGCTCAGCGGTGACACCGACGTGGCCGCCGGCGCGCTGGCTAGCGGCGACGACCTGCTGTTCGCCCTGCCCGACGGCACCAAGCTCAGCCACGAGGTCCAGTACTGGGACGGCGCCAACGGCGACCTGGTGGCCTGGGTGAGGGTGCCCGACGTCTCCTCGGTGTTCGACACGCCGTTTTTCCTGTACTACGGCAACGCCGGCGCGGCCAACCAGGAGAACGTGGCCGGCACCTGGTCCAACGGCTACGAGGTGGTCTTGCACCTCACCGAAAACGGCACCGGCGCCGACAACGAGTACATTGACAGCTCGGGCAACGGCTACCACGGCACCGGCGGTGGGGTCGCTGGTAGCGGCGCTGCCAACAAGACGCCCATCCAGCTCAACAGCGGCTGTCTCATTGGACCGACGTGCCAGGAGTTCAGTGACAGCGGCGACGAGGATCTCATCCGGATCCCGAACACCAATGACGGCAACTGGACCGCGGTCACCGTGCAGGCCTGGATGTGGACCACCGACAACGGCGACGACCGGATCTTCACCAAGTCCTGGGGCAACGGCGGCGACGATATCGTCTGGCACCTGGCCAAGGACAACGACAAGAAGTGCCGCCTGCGCACCAACGACGATGACCGAGAGTTCGGCGGCGGCGGCGGCTGGACCGACGACACCTGGACCCACTTCGCCATGACCTGGGACGCGGGCGCCGGCGGCGCGGTGGAGATCTACGAAAACGGCGCGTCCAGCATCAGCGACAGCATCTCCGGCTCGAACCTGTACGACTACACCATCGAGCCCACCATCGGGAACTCGCCCAACGAGGACCGCGGCTTCGACGGGCGGATGCAGGAGGTGCGCCTGTCGTACGTGGCCCGCAGCGCCGCCTGGCTGCTCACCGAGTACTACAACGCCGCAGACCAGAGCAACTTCATCACGGTGGGGCCCGAGGAGGTGCCGTAGGCGCGGGGCGGGGGGGGGGGGCCGCCCCGCCCCCCCCCCCCCCCCCCCCCCCCCTTCCCCCCCCCCCCCCCCCCCCCCCCCCCCCCCCCCCCCC